>JAEEKM010000238.1 GCA_016282455.1 Treponema sp.
GACTTTCTTTCTCCGGAAGGTATCATTACCCGTAAGAGAGACATTGACCGTTCCATCTCTGAAAATTATGCCCAGATTGAAGAGATTCAGAAACAGAGTGACGCCCTTACAAAACTCAACAATGAACTTAACAAAAAGATTGATGAATACAAGGATACCCTTGGTAAACTGCGCATGAATCAGTCAGAAATGATTCAGCAGATTCATTCAGCCGAGATGCAGATTTCCACACTCAGAAGAACCCTCGCTGCAGAAGAAGTTGCCCTTAAGGAACAGCAGGATGAACTTTATCAGGAAACACACCGTCAGGAAGATCTTGATGACCAGATTGAAGAATGTGAAGAACAGATTGCAGAACTTCAGATTAAGGGTGAGGCCATTACAAAAGACCTTGTAGACCTGGACAAGCAGATTGCAGAATGTAACAGCAAGGTAAGCGGTAAACAGAATGCACTGCAGAAAAAACAGGAAGAAAAAAACAAATACCAGAGTCAGCTTGAAAGACTTGGCGTGGAACTTGCAGAAAGTGAAACTGAAATCCGCAATGTAAAGCAAAACTTCCAGGACACCCATTCACGGGACCTTATGGAATTTGAAGAGCGTATGTATAAAATCAATACTACGCCCCAGGTGCTCAGGCAGAAACTTGCGGAGACAAAACAAAAAATCACGGACTTAGGTCAGGTGAACCATATGGCCGTGATTCAGTTTGACGAAGAAAAAGAAAGGTACGAGCGCCAGCAGGCAAACTACAACGATACCCAGAAAACGCTTGAAAACCTTGTACGCGTTAGTGAAGAAATCCGCAGTAAGAGTGCAGAAATGTTCCTCAGCACTTACAGAAAGATTCAGAAAAACTTCCACAATATGTTCCGCCGAATGTTTGGTGGTGCAGGACGTGCAGACCTTCGTCTTTCTGACCCGGCAAATGTTCTTACTTCCGGTATTGAGATTTATGCACAGCCGCCTGGAAAGAAGTTGGAAAACATTTCACTTCTCTCTGGTGGTGAAAAAACCATGACCGCTGCTGCCCTTCTCTTTGCAACCTATCAGGTGCGACCATCTCCCTTCTGTCTTCTTGACGAGATTGATGCTGCCCTTGACGGAAACAACGTGGCAAGTTTTGTTACCGCCCTCCGCTCCTTTGCAAAAGTGAGCCAGTACATTGTTATTACGCATAACCACCGCACGGTAATGGGTGCTTCTTCCATGCTTGGTGTTACAATGGAAGAACATGGCGTTACAAAAGTTGTGCAGATGCGTCTTGATGAAGACACAATCAACGGAAACGTTACCTTTGACGAAGACGATAACTTTGTGGAAGAAGATGTTCCTCCCGAAGAAGGAATTGTTCTCCCACCCCGTCCTCCGCGCAGAGAACACAATCCTGACGGTTCATTAAAAGTACCGCAGCCTGCAGTTACTCAGCCAGCCATTTCTGAAGAAAATAAAACTGACGGAGATAATACAGTTACTGAGGAAAGTCCTGTTGCAGAAGAATCTCCAGTTGCAGAAGAAACTCAGGTTTCTGAAGAAAATACTTCTGCCGGAGAAAACGAGGCTTAGGCAATGAGCATTCTGGACACGGCAAAGGAAAGTTTTCAAAGCCTCATGGAAAAAAATTCCAAGCTCACAATCACAATTATTGTGATGATGGTTTTTCTTTTTGTAAGCGCCTTTGTCATTGTCTTTATTCAGGCCTCTAAAGCTCCGCAAAAACGAAAGCCGGTAAATCTTCCCCCTGCGGGAACTTTTACTGCGGTAGAAGAACTGCTGCCCCCTGATTCCCTTACCCTCACAGAAGATTATTATTTCAGCAGAACACATTCCCGCACCTGGTCTGAGGACGAAACTGAACGTTACTTTACCCAGCCGGAAGAAGAATCCCTTAAAGTTTTATCTCAGGCGAATGACAAACTCATAAAAAGGCTGGAGGAAGCGGCTCCATGAAAAAAATACTTATTGCTTTTTCTGCCATTTCCTTTTTATTTTTCTCATGTGCAAGCAATTCTGCCCTGCCTGAAACTACTGTTAGCCAAGCGGTAGAAGAAGCAGAAGGCAATCCCTCTGAAGATACTGCAGCTGAAACACAAGACGCAGAAAATGAATCTGGTGACGGAGACCTTTCTCAAAATGAAAACACTTCAGAGAAAGAAGAAGTATCACCTAACGAAGAAGACAATGCCGAAGATGAAATTGTTCTTGAAGAGATTCCCTCTGACGAAGGTGAGTTTATTACGGAAGTTCCCAAAGAAGAAGTAAAGGAGCCTGAAAAAAAAGTTACGCTTCCTGAAATTCCTGCAATAGACGTAGAAGTTCCCATTTTAAAACCGCAGGTACCCGAAGTTACACAGACAGAAGAAAGCGAAAGTGAAAATATCGGCGAAAGTGAAAGTGAAAATACAGAAATTGCTGAGGATTCAGAAAATGAAAATGAAACTCAGCCGTCTGAAGAAGATGATTTGTATTTTACCGGAGTAGACATAAATCCTGCCGGAGAAAGTCCCGTTCTCGCAGAACAGAAAACGAATACACCTCAGGCAAAAAACACTAGTCCCGAGAAAAAAACTGCGGTCACTCCAAAACCCGCAAGCCCAAAAGCAAATGAAAACAAAAAAGGCTCATCAAATACAAAGGAAGAAACCACTGCTCCTTTAAGTGAAACTTCTGCAGAAGAAAAATTAACTGAACCCGCAAAAGAGGAAGCAGTTATTCCAAGCCGCAAAGTCAGCATGAAAAACAACCAGTACCTGGATGTTCAGTACCCTGGAAACGGCTGGGTATATCTTGGCGAAGTAAATGACAGCCAGAAAATCCGTTACTTTGGCCGCAAGGTCGGAAGCGGAGACACAACTTTTTCACTAAGGTCAAGGGAAGAAGGAAATACAATCCTTCACTTTTATAAAAACGATGCGCTCACCGGAGAATATATTGACGATTATCTTGAAGTAGACATTAAGGGAAAGTCAAATGATTCTTCCAGGGCAAAGGCTCCCCTTTACGCAGAAGTTGTTCCTCCCAAACCTGCTAAGAAAAATCAGGCACTTGCCAATAATAATCTTTCCGAAACAGAAGCAGAAGAAAGTTCTGCAAAGAGCAATTCTTCAAAAGAGTCTTCTTTACAAAGTAATAATCCTTCGTCTTCTCAGACACAGGGTAAAAGTTCTGGTACAAGAGACAATTCAAATCAGTCAGACACAAACGGTAAAACCGAAAATGCACAGAATGACTCAAGTGCAAGTCAGGGAAGAGGTTACTCCGAAGGCGGAACAAGTACTGTAATTCAAAACACAACAAGTCAGGGAACTGCAAGTCAGGATTCCCCTGCTCCGCGTACACAGGAAGATTCACAGACCCCTGCTGCAAAAAAAACAGAGGATCAAAAGAAAAATACTGACGTCTCCATTCAGGATACCTCAAGTCTTTCTGAAGATGAAATTCTTTCTCTTGCACAGGAAAGTTTTGACAGTAAAGAGTTTTCAAAAACCCTTGCCTACTTAAATTCCTTCTTTGAAAAAGCAGTTTCCCGAGTGGATGAAGGTCTTTATCTTCAGGGACAGGTTTATGAATCAAACTCAAGTGTAAGAAACATCCGTTCTGCCCTTGACACTTATGAAACGATTGTGCGCCGTTACCCGCAGAGCATTCACTGGGCAAAAGCAAACGAAAGAATCATTTACTTGCGAAGATTTTACATTAACATCAGATAAAGGTAAGGAGAGGATATGAATATTTCAAATAAACTGATACTGGGGGCACTTATAGTGGCAACATCACTTTTTCCTTCATGCACAATCAGGCAGGTAGAGAACCAGATTCGTTCAGTTACCGTAACAGGAACCGGAACTGTGGAAATTGAAAACGACCAGGCTACAATCACTCTTTCTGTTGTTACAAAAAACTGGGATGTGGTAAAAGCAAGTCAGGATAATACAAACAGAATGACCGCCGTACAGGAAGCACTTGTTAAGGCAGGCATTGCAAGTGACTACATTACCACCAGCGGTTATTCAATCTATCAGGAATCAAGTTACCAGAACGGACGCAATGTTCCCGGTCAGTACAATGTTACTAACCAGATAAATGTTCTTGTAAAAGACGTTACAAAGGCAGGCAGTGTAATTGATACTGCAATAAAAGCCGGAGCAAACCAGCTGCAGTCTTTGACCTATTCTGTAAGTTCAACAGATGCTGCCGTAAAACAGGCCCGTCTTCTTGCCATTAAACAGGCAGAAAGCATTGCCAATACCCTTGCAACCTCAAGTGCCGCCACTCTTGGAAAAGTGCTTACTATTGTGGAAAGCCAGCCAAATCAGTACGGGGCCGTGTCAAGAAATGTTTATGCAAAAGCAGTTGCTCTTGAAGATGCTGCAACTCCTGCTTCGGGCGGAAAATCTTCCGTTTCAATCAGCGTAACAGCAACTTACGAGCTTCAGTAAAATATAAAATCATTCAGTAAAAGAGGAAATAGAATGTTAGACTACAGATTCATCAAAGAACACCTTGACGAAGTAAAAGAGAACATCAGGAACCGCAACATGAATGCGGACGCAGATCTTGTTGTTAAACTGTTTGATGAGCGCACTGCCCTCACCACCGAACTTCAGGGACTTCAGCAGAAGCGCAACGAAAACGCTGCCAGCATGAAACAGAAGCATGATCCCGAAACCCGCCAGAAATATATTGACGAAGGAAAAGCCATCAAGGAAAAAATTGCAGAAGTGGAAGAAAAACTTAACACCACTCTTGAGCAGATGGAAGAAGCCGCACGTCAGATTCCAAACATGGCGCATCCCGACACCCCCATTGGAAAAGTAGACAGCGAGAACCTTGAAGTTAAGCGCGTAGGAACTCCACGTAAGTTTGACTTTAAGCCAAAGGATCATGTTCAGCTCGGAGAAGCACTTGACCTTATTGACTTTGACCGCGGAACAAAAGTTTCCGGACCAAAGTTCTACTACCTCAAGAACGAAGCCGTATTCCTTGAACAGGCCCTTATCATGTATGCACTGAACATTCTCAGAAAGCATGGCTTTACAACCTTCATTACTCCTGACGTAGCAAGAGAAGAAGTTCTTAAGGGAATTGGTTTTAACCCCCGTGGAAACGAAAGCAATGTTTATGCAATCGAAGAAGAAGGAACCTGTCTTGTTGCAACCGCAGAAATTACACTCGGTGGTTTCCACTCAGGAGAAATTCTTGACAAATCCAAACTGCCGCTTTTCTACTGCGGACTTTCTCACTGTTTCCGCCGTGAAGCAGGTGCTGCAGGACACTTCTCAAAGGGACTCTACCGCGTACACCAGTTTGACAAAGTGGAAATGTTCGTTTATTCACTTCCAGAACAGTCAAATGAGATTCACGAAAAACTCCGCCTTATTGAAGAAGAAATCTTCTCAGGCCTTGGCATTCCTTTCCGCGTAGTAGACACCTGTACCGGAGACCTGGGTGCTCCTGCCTACCGCAAATGGGACCTTGAAGCCTGGATGCCTGGACGA
>JAEEKM010000239.1 GCA_016282455.1 Treponema sp.
ACCAGGAATTTGGGAAATAGGTTTAACGTTTAACCAAAAAACAGGAAGGTTCTGGAAAGAACTTTTTTGTTTGCCAGAAGGTTGAACGTTTAACTGAACAAAATCATTTTATCATTCAGGAGGAAAAAATGAAGTTAGGTAAGTTTGTACTTGCCCTTGGAACAGTTTTTCTTGTACTTGCACTGGTTGCAGTCTTTGTGAGCTGTAATGGTCATGGACTAAAGTATTCAGTGGAAAATGACGGAAAGACAATCATTGCTATTGATATTTCCACAGATCCCACAGCTAAAGATTGGACCAGTGTTGGTTGCTATACCTATAATAGTGAACTTTTTGGAGGGTGGCCTGGAGTTACACTTACAAAATCTGTACAGGATGCAAATATTTTTTACGCAGATATTAGCGGTAAAGAAGGAAATTGTACTGTTATTTTTAATAATAATGGAGCCGGAGCACAGCTTGCAGATGTTGGTGGAGTCACATTTAAGGCTGGAAAGAAGTATATTTTTAAGTCTGGATCTATTAAAGAATGGAAAGATTATTCAGAAACATATCTGAACGAAACTGAGTAAATCAAAAGACAAAAAACACCCCCCGGTGACTGCCTTAAACAGTTGCTTAGAAAAATAAAGTTGAACGTTCAACTATAAAAGTTTCCTTAAGGAGGAAAAAATGAAAGTTAGTGTAAAAAAGATCTTGGGTGTAGCGGCATTTGCACTCGCTGCAACTTTCTTTGCAGGAACCTTCGCTTCCTGTGACACGGGTACAAACCCCGGAACAAATCAATCATCAGATGATGACGAACTCGCAGATGACCCTGCTTCAGAAGTAAAGTGGGAGTTTGCAGACGAAGGAACAGTTACCCGCATTGCAGTGGAACTGGACGAGAATATTATTGGTGAGAAAGGTTCAGCAGTTACTGAATGGGAAAGCTATAAATTCTACGGCTGGGCAGATAAGAGTGGTTTGAATACAATTTATCCTCTTGGTGGCTGGGGTGGAACAAAAGCCCAGGTTATTGAAGCTGAAGGTAAAAAGACAATTATCTATGTAAATATTCCTGCCGAAAGTACACCTAAGACAGAAGCAATCAATATAATTGTAAATACAGGTGATACAGACCAGATTTCACTTGGCAGCATAAAAGCTGGTGAGCAGAAGATTTACAAAATCACTGGAGAAGGCGAAGAAGCAAAAGCTGCTCTTGTTGACTGGGCAGAAGAAGATCAGGAAGGTACAGTTGCAGAAGGTGAAGAACCCGAGCCAGAAAAGACAACTGGAAAATACAAATTCGGTGTTACAGCAGATTACTATGACATCAAATCTGGTGATAAGATTTATGTATGGTATTGGGGAGACCACAGTTCAGAAGCTGCAGGAAAAACTTATCCTGGTGATGAGCTTGTTCTTGACGAAACACTTGGAATTTATATTTTTGAAGTAGAAGTAGAAGGTGAAGAAGATTCTTCTATTACAGTAAAGATCAACAAGGGTGGAGATACAGCCCTCTATCAGGGAAGCCTCAAACTTAACCAGACAAAACTCTTTACTCATGCAAAAACTTGGATTGATTGGGACGGAGAAAGCGCAGACACAACTGAACCTGCCGAGCCTCCCGCACCACCTGCACCAACCGGAGCAGACAGTACAATCATTGCAGTGGATGTTTCAAAAGTAACTGTAGATGGAGCCACTGTGTCCTGGACAGCAGTTGGAGTCTATACCTATACTAAAGAGCTCTTTGGCGGATGGCCTGGAGTAACTCTCGTTCAGTCAGAAGAGTATCCAAATATTTTCTATGCAGATGTAACTGGAAAAGAAGGCAGCGGAACATCTATTGTCTTTAACAAGAATGGAGATTCTTCCCGCAACGAAGGTAAGGTTCTTAATACAGAAGCCGGAAAGAAATACATCTACTCTACAGCAGACGGTTGGGTTGAATGGGAAGACTTTACAGTAGATGTACTCAATGCACCCCCAGCACCCATCACAGCCGAAAGCACCCTCATCGCAATCGATGTGTCCACTGACCCTCAGGGCAAAGCTACAGGCTGGACAAATGCAGATGTTGCAGACACAGATACAAGTGAAAACAATATCTTCGGCGGTAAGAAAGTAATCCTTACAAAGTCTACAAGCAATGCAAACATCTGGTACGCTGACATCAGTGGAAAAGAAGGAACTGCAAAACTTGTTTTCAGCAACACTAAATCTGCTACTCGTGAAGCAAACGCAGCAGTAACAATCGAAGCCGGCAAGAAGTACATCTACAAAGCAGGCGATGTAGTTGAATGGACAGACTTCTCCCTCGCCGTAATCAACGCAGAAGACAAAGAAGCAGAAGAAACAGAACCTGCAGTTACCCCAGACACAGGTGATGATGGTGACACAACACCAGCTGCCGGCGATGACACAACTGGTGAAAATCCAGACGAAGGTGTACCACCAGAAGAACTTAACCCACCGGAAGATGATGAGACAGACCCAACAACTGTACCTGGAGACGGTGAGTAAAAAAAATCAGGAGACTGTTCTTTAAGAAGGGCAGTCTCTTTTTGAACGGAGAACAGCATGAAAAAATCAGCAAAAAAAATAACAGCAGCCCTTCTTACTGCGGGAGCAATTCTTTGCGGAACAAATGCTTTCGCAGGTGAGACAGGAACAAACGCTTCAACAGAATTCAAAATCAAAACAAGAACTTCTTTTGGCGTAGATTTGGACAGCCCCTATAACATGGGTTTGTACAATGAACTTTTGGACATGGCTTATGTTGTACACATGGGACCAGGCGGCGGCTCAAACAAAATGAGTTCTGCAAAAGGACCTGTAGGCTTTATCACCTTCAGTGTGTATGACTTTGGCATCCAGCTTCAGCAGGACAAGGGTACCCTCAACAAAGCAATCGAGAGCACCTTCACTTTGGGAAACCTTCGCAGTGGAATTAACTGGGGTCCCTGGACAATGGGCTTTTACGGAAGCAACACAGAAAACTTCCTCTGTACCTGGAACAAGAGCCTTGAGTTTGTGGACTACAAGATTCAGTCAAACTGGGCCAGCATGGGAACAAGCGTAGGTCTCCGCCGCAAAGCATACGTTGCATCTGTAGATCCACTTGACAGTGACACCCGTGATTACGGCGTAGGAAAATATTACTCCTATGAATATCCTCTTGTGGAACAGGCAAATGACGGCCAGGGACTGGACTTCCTTGACTTTACAATTCCTTCTTCCGCAGGTTTTGTAAACTTAATGTACAACAGACCGGATTCCTTCGGTGTTGACCTTAAGCTCGCAAGTGAAAATGCCTTTACCGCAGGTGCAAACTCCGTTCATGATTACAACGGTGTAGCAGGTGCAGTAGACTTTTTCTTTACACCAGCATTTGCTCAGGGACTTCGTCTTCTTGGTACAGTGGCCGGAACCTGGAACTATGGTGCTGACCACAATGCAGATGCCCTCGGAGCAGCTGCAAAAGTGGGATACACCTACTACTTTAACGAAGACATGAGCATTGAACCCTATGTTGGTTTTGACTCAAAACTTTCTCTTGAAGATGACTGGAGTCTTAACGGAAACGGCTGGGAACTTTCTACCGGTGCAACCGTTCGCTGGCCCGGAAGCTACGGCTGGCTTACAGACTACATCACTGCTGACGAAGGTCGTGTCTTCCCTGGTATGAGCCTTGCATACGCAGTATATCAGGCAAACTCAACTGCAGATCTTGAGCAGAACCTTAAGTTCACCCTCTTTGAACCCCGTGGTGATGACGGTGCTTTCTATGTACTCGGTTCAGAAATGATTGTAGACGTAAACAAGATTGGAACAAAAGACTGGGAGCTTCTTGCAACCCTTTACTTTGACGCAGAGTTCTCTACAAAGAAAATGGGTCTTGGTTTCCGCGGAACCCTCATCCCCTGGACAACAATCTACTACGATAACGTTGCCAATGGAGATGCAAGAGAAAATGCCCTTAAGACAGACTTTGGTGTAAAACTCCGTGATGCAGTTCCAAACACAGTTCTTGGTCTTACCTGGCTCAGTGGAAATCTCATTCCCTCCGGTTCAACAAAAGCAAGACTCGGTTATGTTCGCCTGAGTGCAGAAATTACATTCTAAAAAACTGTTCCCCCAATGGTATGTGTTTGCTTTCTGTTCTTTCCTCCAATACAGATCGGGAAGCAGGGCATACCATTTTTTTACCCTTGCTAATAAATGGAGACAAAAAATGAAAATTATTAACTTGATTACACTTGCTGCGTGTTCTATAGTTTTTGCAGGAGGCCTTATGTCTTGCAACGCAACAACAAATAATAATGCTTATGATGAAGCAACTACAGTTTTTATGTCCGGAGCAGATGACCTTGCAAACAGCCGTGTTCATACAAAAGTTCAGGGTTATGCAAGTTCAAATTTAAGAAGCGGAGCAACCGACCCCCTTGAAGTAGGAAACCTTACAAATGGTGCCGTTTCTGAAGGAAACTACATCATTGCAAACACAACAGGCGGTGACACAAAACCCTGGTTTGCAGTTGACTTAGGCGAAGTCCGTGAAATAAATAAAATCCGTATCGTAGCCGGTGCAGGTCAGCATGCAGACGGAAACTACGAAGATGCTTTCCCAACAGAGTACAAGGTTCAGTATGCGGAAGAAACTGCTGATGTAGAGTCCGCCGCAGAAATTGCCACCCTCACATGGAATACAATCGAAGAAGTAAAGGATGCAACCCTTGCAACCCGCAGCATCACTTTTACAAACAAAAGTGCCCGCTATGTGCGTGTTCAGGTAGAAAAATATTTTGACAGATACTGTGCCCTTCTTGAAATAAATGTTTATGGTCCTGACAAGTCAAAGGCTCTTTCAGAACTGGGAAAAGAAATCAACATTCTCTTTATCGGTAACTCAATCACTTACTACAACAATGTGTGGAGTCAGTTTGAGGCAATTGCACTTTCCAAAGGACACAACGTTCATTCAACCGCCTGTGTTTACGGTGGAAAATCAATTGAGTATCACTCTACCTCCCACAATGCAGAGACTGCAATAAAGGCCGGTAACTATGACTATGTTGTTCTGCAGGACAACTGTTCCAACTTTAACACAGAAAAACTTCTTTCAGGTTCAGAAGTAATCATTCCAAAAATCAAGCAGTACAGCCCCAATGCAAAAATTGTTTACTACCAGACCTGGACTAAACAGGATTCAAGAAGCCGTGCAGATGAATACATTCAGGGCTACCTTTCTGCCGCAAAAGAATATGGCGACTATCTTGCCCCTGTAGGAGAAGCCTTCTACGACCTTTGCAAGACAAGAAAATTTGAATACTACGATGACGGACTTCATTCACAGCCCACAGGTTCTTTCCTTGCCGCAAGTACCATCTACTATTCAATCTTCCTGGATGAAGAGCCGCTTAAGCTTACAAACAAACGCTACAACTACATCAACACCCTTATCAATGCAAATGTGTCTGACTGTAAGAATGGAATAAACGAAACTTACGGTTCAGATGTAATTGCCCTCTGCGACAGTCTTGCACACCAGTATGCTCATGCAGTTCTTCCTGCTTTGAAGGATACAACAGGCGAAGTAACTTACACCTCTGTTTCTGCAACTAAATAAAGATTCGCTTTTATAAAATGCACGCCCGAATGCGGTGTTTTTTTCCGACCGGTGGTTTTTCCCAATTTTCCATTTGCCGGAAAAAGATGCCGCATTCTTTTTTTATGCAGACTAAAAATCCCTGTAGGCAGCAAGAAAGTTTTCTTCCAGATCCTGACCAAGGCGCACAAGGGCAAGACTGTAGGCGTTTTTAATTGAACTGTGGGTGTAACGGGGGTAAGCTTTTGAATAAGACTCTACCTGCTGACCGTTTTTGTTTTCAATAATAATATTCATGTCCGGGCGCACAAAATCTCCGGCTTCATAACTTTCTTCTGAAAAGTGAAGGTCAACAAAAATTCTGTAGTCCCATCTGCTTTTATTATTTGAAAGAACAAAACCGCTTTCCTGCATAAGGGAATTTATCTTTGCCACAAGGGAAGAATAATCCTTGTTTTTACAGTCTACATAAAAAACTGCCGCTTTCTTTTTTCCTTCTGCGAGGGCTTTTATTTTTGCATAATCATTAAGTTTTTTGATGTACATTTCACTTCCGTCCGGGTTTACGGTCAGGGAAGCATCAATGTAGTAAGAGGCAAGTTCAAGTAGTTTTTTTGCTTTTTGCAAATACAAGAGCTGATACAAAATTTCATTTTCATCAGCGGCATTTTTTAAGACAATATCTGTCTCCGTAAAAAGAGGTTCAATTTTCCCTTCGTAATATTTCCATGCCTCCGCCCGGTTTATGAAACCTGCCACATAATATTTTTTTTCATTCTTTGAATAATAGGGTTCAGAAAAATGAATGCAGAAAAACTCAGCGTCAGAAAGAATACTTTCTTTTTGAAGAAGATTTTTTTCCTGCGTAGTGTGAGTTCTTTCTCCATCAACAATTGAATTGTATTCACTAACTGCTTTTGTAACAAATTGAACTTTTGTTTTAAAATTTAAGGCAAGGGAAGAAACTGCATCACTCTCTGCTTTTTTAATTGTAGAGCCTTCTCCAATCATGCGTATGTATTCTTTTGTTGGGTAAACTTTTTCAAGAGAAGTAAGCCACTTGGGTGCTACGGCAAAAAGTGAAGAACTTAAAGTGAGCATAAAAAAAGTAACTGCTTTATTTTTTTTCATTTCCATTCTCCTTTCCATCTGAAATTATTTCATTCCAGTTTACTTTGCTTGATTTTTTCTTACGCTTTTTATTGTTTTTGTTCAGGGTTACAGCTGCATCAATATCTGCCTGCATTTTTTCACTGCCGTCTTTTATTCCCTTATTAAAAGATTCTGTTACCTGCCTTTCATAATCTGCCTTTGCATCCGAGAGTTTTTTTCAAAGGCTTTTTTTTCATCCTGCAAAAGTTTTTTGTATCTAGCTTCTGCATCTTCTTTTCCCTTTTTTAATCCGTCCTGGTAACCCCGTGCTTCAATTTTTTCAAGAGACTGTTCTCTAAAGAAACAGCCGTTTAAAAAAGTTCCTGTAAAAACAAAGAGGAGCAGAGTTAATGCCAGTTTGAAATAAAATTTTTTTTTCATAAACACTCCCTTAAAAAATCAGTTTACGTCAAAGAGCACATCATTCCATTTTCCTTTTTTCTCTTTTTCTGCCGCAGTTTTTTTAAGCTGATTTTCTGTTTTTTCCTGCGTATCTTTCATTCCCTTGTCGTAACCGTCTTTGGAAGCCTGCTGAATTTTTTCTCCGTAAGCGGTACCCAGTTTTTTAAGTTCTGCGTTGTAGTAGTTAGCCTGTTTTTTGCTTGCGGCCTGATATTCTTTTAAGAGGGCCTCATCTTTATAGCCTGTGTTGTAACCCTGTTCATAAGCGCTTTTGTAGACCCTTTTGTTTTCATCCTGTATGCAGCCGTGAATTGAAGAGATTATAACAATAATGACTACTATTGCTATGAGTATTTCTTTCATCGGGAAATTTTTGTCCTGTCAGAAATTTTTTCTGCATCTGAATAAATGAGTTCTGCCGATTCAATATTTGTGACCCGGGTTTCAAAGAGATTGTACTGACTGATTTTTGAAATAATCATGTAGTTGCCGCCCATCTGCCGGCCCATGTCTACCATCACTTCATCACTAACATAACCTGACTGCTGAAACTTTTGTTCCTTGAGAATTCTATCCAGATTCTGTGTGTCGATGATTTTGAATTTGCCGGATTCTATAAAACGCTGTTCAAGGTCATTTTGAATCCAGTGGGAGATAACTGTTACTGTTTCAGGTCCGAATCTCTGGTCGTAACAGAAAAATACAATTATGGAAGCTTTTCTTTTTGCAGTCCAGTTTTTGAGGATTGCTTCTTCCATTTTTTCGTACTGTTCTTCTACTATGGGGTCCATCATCTCGTCAGTTATTGTAAATCTTGTAGAAGCGCATGAAAAAAAGAGAGAGAAAATCAGGGGCAATAAGGTAAATACAAAATATTTTTTCATATATATAGCCTCTTATAAATTATACAATGTTTTATCATAATCGCAAGGGTAATTATTTCTTTTGTGGATGAGATGGTGTTAATTTAATTATATATAAGTAAATGTAACAACAAAATCAAAAGTACGCTTCCACTCCCGCAGAGAACCCGATCGCCGTTGCACGAGTGCGGGAATAGGTATTAAGGTTGCTGGCGCTCCCTCCCGCACAAATGCACCGGCAATCGGAAC
>JAEEKM010000240.1 GCA_016282455.1 Treponema sp.
AGACGAAGTTTTTCGTTGGGGTAAAGGGGTGTAAGGTTTTCAAAAGGAATACGGGTCTGTGCAACACGAGGTTCATCAAAGTTTACGGTTTCAATGCGGAGAAGGGCAAAGAAACGTTCACCTTCCTTAGGGCTTCTTGTCTGACCGTAGATTGTATCACCTGTCTTAAGGTTAAAAAGGCGGATCTGACTTGGAGAAATGTAAATGTCATCAGGACCCGGAAGATAATTATTCTGTGGTGAACGGAGAAAACCATAACCGTCGGGAAGAATCTCCAGTGCACCGCTTGCAAAGATGATTCCTCCGTGTTCTGTATGAGCCTTGAGAATGCAGAAAATAAGATCCTGCTTTTTCATTGGTGCAAGGTCATCTGCGGTCATCCCATACTGCATGGCAAGTTCACGAAGTTCGTGCATGCCTTTGAGGGTAAGCTCATTAATTTGAAGTCTTGGTTTTGATTCGTACTCTTCAGGATTTTCAATTCTCTGTGCTGCTTCCACTGCCTCAAGACGGGCCTGGGCACTGCGTTCGTAGTTGGAATTGTTGTTGTTAAAGCGGTTGTTAAAACGCCGGTTATTGTTGTAGCGGTTGTTGTAGTTATTGTAACCGCCTTCCTGGTTTTGATTATTGTAGTTGTTGTAGTTATTGTAATTCTGTCGGTAGTTGTTCTGACGGTAGTTGTTAAAGCGGGGTCTCTGTTCCTGAAAGTTCTGCTGTTCCGGATTTGTCTGCTGCTGAACCTGTCCAGTTTCCTGTGAAAGGGGCGCTTCCTGTACAGGGGCTTCAGCACTTGCTTCACTTTGAGGGGCAGGATTTTCTGTCTCTGAAGTGGCCGTAACTTCTGTTTCTGGGGCCGGAGCCTCATTTTCTTCACTTGCGGCAGCTTTTTTTACCACTCTTCTTCGTCTTGGTTTAGGGGCTTCTTCCGCTGTTTCTGTCACTTCGGAAGATTGTGTTTCTGCAGCCTGTACCTGTTCTGTGCTGTTTACATCAGCCTGATTTTCATCTGATTCGGCTGTTCCACGGCGTTTAATCAGTGCCATAGGTTTTCTCCACGTAATGAGTATGATTGTATATCTAAATAATAAACTGATAAGGATTTCAAGGAAAAAATATTCTCTTTGCGACTAAAGTATACAATCATTTTATAGCGAAGCCCCATGTTTGTCAATAAGAGACCTTAGTTTTTGTCTTCAAGAATTATTGCCTTGTTTTTAAAGGCATTTTCAGAAGTTTCCTGAAGGACCTTATTGTTTTTTGTATGAAGAACTGCATGTTTAATTTCTATACCGTGGGAGATTTCCGGGTTGTCTTCTGCAGTATCTGTTTTTAGGGCAGTGCCGTTTCCATAAAAATAAAAGTTTCCTGAAGCAATGTTTATTACTCCGTCTGCCTTGATTCCGTTTTTTGAGTCAAACAGATATGCGGTAAAAGTTTTGTCTTCGCTAACTGTAAAACTTTTGCAGTTAACGGCTGAACCTTTATCTGTTCCGCTTGAATAAATGTTTCCGCTTCCCTTAAACTTTACGTCATCACCTTTTATGCCATGATAGCTTTTTCCAATGACATAAATTGTTCCGCTTCCGCCAACTTCAAGATTTTTCTTACTCTGAAGGGCAGCAGTTTTAGAAACAGAAGTTCCGCTTGAAAGAAGATAATTTACACTTCCTTTTGCACTTGCAATTTCTGTTTTTGCTTCTCCATAAATACATGCTTCTCCGTTTGTGTTTTCGATATATGCATTTTTTAAACGGATGAGTGTATTCTTTGTTTTGTTAACAATCTGTCCCTTAAAGTAACCGGATATGGTGTATTCAGAGCCCTGTTTTTTGGGGGCAAGAACAATTCTGTCTTCACTGATTGTTACTGAACCGTCTTTTGGAGTGACTGTAATTTTATTTCCATAATTTTTTCTGGCTTCCTCAGCCTTAGTGTCAAAGCTCTGTGAAAAAGCCATTGTTTGGGTGAGTGCTAAAAAAATAAATGTAAGTAGACTGATGCCTGTTCTTTTCATAAATTATTCCTCCACAAATACTGCACCTGAATCAGATACAGAAATATTTTCTGAGTTATAGAGACGCTTGTTTCCGTGAGTGTGGAATACACCGCCTGAAAGGTTTATGTTTGAGTCACTTTTTAAAGCCGTTTCGTTGTCATAAATAAAGAATGTTCCTGAAGCAATGTTCATGGAAAGATCCGCCTTGATTCCGTTCTTTGCATTTATGAAAAATGCAGTAAAAGTTTTTTCCGGCTCAACAGTGAGTTTGTTGCAGCAGAGTGCAGAACCGCGTTTTGTTCCTTCTGCCATGAGAATGCCCGAGCCTTTTATTTTTACTTCGTCAGCTTCAATTCCATGACAGGTGCCGCCTTTTATATAGAGACTTCCGCTTCCGCCAAGAACCAGACCTCTTCTTGCCTGCAGTGCACCTTTGTTTGCAAAACCTCGTCCCCGGGAAATAATGTAATTTACAGAATCTTTTACCGAGGAAACTTCTGCTTTTGCTTCGCATTTGAGTGCTGCCTGACCTGAGGTGTTTTCGAGAAATGCATTGCTCAGTTTGATGACTGTGTTTTTTGTTCCAACCACAATCTGTCCGTCAAAGTAACCGGAGATTGTGTAAGTCTGTCCTTCTTCTTTTGGGATTATGGTTACGCTGTTTGTACCCAGCTGAACATAATCGTCCATTGGAGAAATGATAAGGCTTTGTCCCTTATAATTCTCCCTTGCTTTTTTAGCATCAATTCCCATCAGGTGATTTTCTTTTACAAGACAGGAAGTAAAGAGTGATGCAAAGAGAAGAAAAATAATCAGCGGATGAAAAATATTTTTTTTCATGGCATACCTTCACTTAAAGCATTGGAACAAGATTATCATCCGGGTTTTCAAGAATGATGTTAAGGTTTCCGTTGCGGGTTCTGAGTTCATCTATCATTGCCTTTGTGTCGCAGTTTTTCTTTGGCTGAATCCAGTAAGAGATTGTAAAGAGAGAACCCATGTTACTGGTCTTTACATTTTTTACTCCGTAATTTAACAGATACTTTTCAAAAATGTCCGTGAATAAATCCTTGTAGTTCATGTCTTCGGGAATGGTGATTTTTAAAATCTCCTTGTTTTCTTTTACCCAAAGTCTTGTAGCAAGAATGTAAAGTACGCCTGTTACAATGGCAAGTATAAAGCCGATGAAGTAACTGTTAAGGCCGATGATGAGTCCAACTGCAGCGGCAAAGAAAGTGTAGAGAATATCCTTTGAGTCACCTGGAATGCTCCTGAATCTTACCAGGGCAAAGACACCTGCGAGAGAAAGTGTCTTTTTCAAGTCAGTTGCAATAAAGGGAATGAGGGCTGCCATAATCATTGGCATGAGAAAGAGGGTTATTACAAAGTTTTTTGAAAA
>JAEEKM010000241.1 GCA_016282455.1 Treponema sp.
CCTAGCGCCCTTCCCCCGCTACAATTACAAACAGGGCACGAGATGTTTAACATTTTTCCACCTCCTTATTTTATTTTTAATCTATTTGGATTTTTGATCTATTTGCTTACTTATTTTTCCTTTCTGGAAATAAATCTTCCTGATGACTATAGGGAAAACAAAGTTGTGGAGCCTGATGTCTACTCATACAAGGCCTATCTCAAGGGCGAGAACATAAATGTAGCCGCTTACGATAAAAATGAAAAACTCCTTGAGGGAGATATGGAACACCTGCACCCGCTTTACAAACTGCTTCCGGCTTTCTGTATTCTTGCTGCCCGTGAAATGGAAAGGGTAAGTCAGTATCGGGAAGTAATGGAAAAGTTTATTGCTTCTCCTGAACCGGACACATTTGTGAATCTGAATGAGGATCTTTACCAGATGCACAAGATGGATGATTATAATCTGTCTTATGGAAATCTTCCTTCAATCAATAAAGCGGACTTTACAAATTTTTCTTCAACTTACGAGACCATTCTGGAAAATAAACTGTCGCTCAAAAAAAGTGAAAGAATTGCGGTTCAAAAATTTGATGAAGCAGAATTTTCCAAGGATCAGAAAGACTTGATTCCTTCTCTTTCAGAAGAATTTGTAATTCCAAACAAACTGCTTCCTGTCTGCAATGCAATTTACTCTGGAGATGTTCTTGCAACACTTTTTCATGGTCCTGCCGGAACTGGAAAGACAATGAGCTGTAAACTTGTGTGTCAGGCAATCGGGCTTCCGATTATGGCAACAATTAACTGTACGGAAAATCTGGATGAGTTTGTTCTTGGAAAATATATTCCGCAGGATGACAAAATAATCTTTAACGAAAGTTTTGTAACAAAAGCAATACGCGAAGGAGGAGCGGTTGTATTTGAAGAAATCAACTTTGCAAAACCTCAGTACCTGGCCTTTTTGAATTCTCTTCTGGACGACAACGGATTTGTTCGTCTTGATAACGGAGAAACTGTCCGCCGTCACAAAAACTTCCGTTTTTTTGCAACAATGAACCTGGGCTATTTTGGAACCAAGGAATTGAATCAGGCTCTCTACAACCGCTTCAACGCAATAATTGAAATTGCCGCTTTAAGTGATGAAGCAATTGAACGGATGCTTCTTGCCCGTGTTCCTGAATGTAAACCTGTAGTAAAGAAAATCATCGGAGTCTACCACAAGCTGCAGAAAAAAATAGAAGCCGAAGAACTTGATGTAGTTATTTCTCCCCGCAACCTTGAAAACTGGGCCCGCCTTGCAAAGTATGAGGGCTACATGTCTGCCGCAGAAAAAGCCATCATCCCCATTGCCAAATGCGACCGCGTCCTGGAAGATGCAATCAGGGGAATATTGGTTTTGTATAAATGGAAATAAATGGAGGTAACTGATGAAACTTTACATTTTAAGATGGAATCCGACTTTTTCGATGAAGTATGAGTATTTTAATTCTATGATGAAATTTCTTCGTACAGATGAAATTGATGATTTTGATTGGTCCATCTACGACCACGAAGACCTTGAAAAAGGTGATATGTTTATTCTTGCTCAGGTAGGAACTGGCGAAAAGGATGGTATTGCGGCTTTCGGTTTGTTTAATTCAGAGCCCTATGCAGAAAAAAACTGGAAAGAAAAGGACGGTACTAACCGCTTTTATGCAGATATGAGTATTCATTGTCTGATTTCTCATGAAGACGAAAGCAGCATGAAAAAAGAAATAGAGCCATTTTCTGCAGGAACCCTGGAAAAACTTTTCCCAAATGTTGACTGGCATAAAGGACATGCAGGTGTTCTGATTCCACAAGATACCGTAGAGCCTTTGATTTTGCATTTGATGAAATACACACTTCCTTTGAAACGCAGTACAGACAGAATTGCATTTACTGAGGCAGATAATGAAAACCCGCTTCGTTCTTTCTTTGCACATTACATTAATGGTTTGTGTCCTGAGTTCAAGAAGAAGATAATCGATAGTAACAGTTTAGAATATGTGAATTTTAAGGAAGGGGAAAAAATCGATAAGGATTTAATCGAAATTTCTGAAGAGAAATTTAATAACGTAAAACTTACTCAAGACAGTCCTGATGAGGATTTTGTTAAGTTCTTTATTCCAATTGCCTAGGAAATGACCAATGGAAGAAGAAGTCAGGATGTCAAAAAAAGACGAAAAGTATAAGGCTCTCCTCGATAAGTTTCAAACTGAACAAAACCGTTCTGTAGAAGAATCCTTTGCCCGTGCTTTTGCAGAAAGTGATGATGTGCGTTTGTTTTTTATAAATGAAGACAAGGCCTATACTGACGGTAAGAACATTGTTGTGGATCCGGCTTTTCATGACATCTACAAAGATGAAGACTGCATAAAACAAACTGAAGAATTTCTTGAATGGCCCTCTTTAATTTCTGCTGATCCATGGAATGCACTGAAAATTGTTTCTCGGGGTCTTACACTTCATGAATGCCTTCATATTCTTTATTCAAACTTTCCTGGGAATCAGTTTACAGATCCTGATTTTAATTCGGCAACTAAAGTCCGCACCCACAAAAATGAAATTAAAACCATTTCCAACATTTCAAACATCATTGAAGATGCATACATAGAAGCGGCGGGTGCTTCGGTTTATGACAATATTGAAATCTATTTGATGTTCAACCGGGTGGCAGTTGTTTTTGCAAATAAAGTTGTTGAAGGTACCGCCAGTGAAAAATTTAAGTCTGAAAAAAGAAAGGACAGTCAGAAAAAAATAGAAACGCTGATTTATTATCTGGATTATATGGCAAACTTTCTTTTGTTTCCCATGTTTGAGCTGGATGAGCCTGGAAAAGAGATTGCAGACTATGTTGAAAAAACAAAGCCACTTTTTATGGACGGTTCCATTCAGGAAAATCCTGATGACCGCTATAAATATTGCAAAGAGATTCTAGAAATCATAAAGCCCCTTATTCCAGAAGATGATGAAGCAGAACTTGATGAATCTCTGCTTCCGGGAAAAATTGCAGGACAGGGAAGTCATGCTGGTTTTAGCAATTCAATCGGCGGTAAAAAAAGAAAGGGAAAAAGTCAGGCAGTTACCACAAGGCTTTTTACAAAACTTGATGGAAGCAAAAAAGATAATCCTAATACCGGTGTAACCGAACTGATTTCCGCAGTAAAAGGTTTTGAAAAAGATAAAAAAGCGGCAGATGATATTACAAGTTACCAGGGTTATAAAGTTGAACATTCTGGAAACAGCGTTGGTGCTTCTGCAGTTCACAAAGAAATAAAGATTAACGAAAATCATCTCAAGATAAATTTAAATCTTCGCAAGGCATACCAGAATATTTACGCTCACTATCACCTGAACATAAATTCCTATAACTCACGTTTTTTGCAGCTCCTACGTGCCCAGGTTCCTGTAAAAGAAAATAAATATCTTTTTGGTGCAGGAATCGATTCCAAAATGATGGGTGACATGAAAAAGAGAATCTGGTTCCGCAACACCCGCGGGAATGAAATACCGGATATGTCTGTTCTGCTTTTAATAGACGGCAGCGGTTCCATGATGGGGGAGAGAAGAAAGTCTGCAATGATTTCAAGTGTTATTCTGCATGAGGTTCTTAAAAAACAGGGAATAGAACATGCAATAGTTGAACACCGAGGTTATTTTGATGAACCGGCAATTGATGTAAATATTCTCGTAGACTTTAATTCAAAGGAAGAAGAAAAACTGAATATCATGCAGCTTGATGCAAGTGGAGATAACCGTGATGGTCTTGCCCTTTACTGGGCGGAAAAATATATCAACAAAAAAACTTTTTGCGACAACAAACTTATCATTGTTCTTTCAGACGGATGTCCTGCCCATGCTTTTGACGAATATTACGGGCCGGTGGCTAACAAAGATACTGCTAATGCTGCAATGAAAATCATAAGCCGGGGAACAAATATTATTGCAGTTGCCCTGGATAATGAATGTGGAGATGATGACGAGTATTCAACTTACAGTAACCTTAAAGAAATTTATCCCCACCTGATTCAGTGCAGGGATTTAAAGAGACTTACCGGTCAGTTGTTAAATATCATCAGCAGACAGCTTGTTTAGGAGGTAATGAATGAGTGCCTTTATTCTTTATAAAGAAAGCGATGAAAAGTTTTTTGGAAGTAAGAGTATGATTATTGATTTTTTTGACAATCTTTCAAGTGGTGAAAATGTTCTGGGTTATTGCCAGACTTATTTTGACGGTACTCAGTTGAAAGAAGGTGATCTGGTAATTGCTATGGAAAAATATGAAAACAGTTTTAAGCTCCTTGCGCTTGGAAGTGCTACTTCTGATTATCAGTATGTGACTGATGGAATTATGGATGACTGTGTAATAGATATTAAGTTGGATTTTATAATTGGAGAACATAAAGATTATACACAGTTTTCATCTTTGCTTGAAGAGAATGGAATTGATTTAGACGCACTGCAGAGAAAGGAAATAAAAATTTCAGATGAACTTGCTGAAAAACTTTTGAAGAGGTTTGCTTCTGTTTATATGTCGCAGGAATGTCCTGACTCTGGTCTGGCATTTAATCCCAAAATGGATATAAAACAACTCCTTTGCAATTATCTGAATGATTACTGTCCGGAATTCAAAAAAGAAGTAATAAAGAGATTTCCCCTTGTGTATCACAATTACAATGAAGGGGAAACAATTGACAGAAGCCTTATCGACCTTACCTGGGATAAATCTGTCAAACAATTTCCAGCTCGTGTTTTGGACTGGAATTATCTGTTTGATATAGTAAGGCCGAGGGCGTAATTATTTTTTCTGCACGACAATTACCGTAAGATCATCGCGCAGGGGGACTCCTTTTGTAAAGTCTGCAAACTGTTCGAGAACTTCATTTAGTTTTCCGGAAGCATTTGCCGCTTTTACATTAGAGAACATTTTGAGAACTCCTTCCTGTGTCATCTCCATTCCTTCTACGTTGCGTGATTCATAGAGGCAGTCTGTGTAAAGAAGAATGCTGTCACCCGGGTTAAGGGCAAAACCGATTACCTTAAAGTTTGGATTCATGCCTGCAATGCCAACAAGTCCGCCGTCTGCACTTGAAGTCTGGTCTGGAAGTTCAATGGGAACAACTTTGCCGTCTTTTGCAGTTCTGACAAAAACACGGGGGTGACCTGCATTGATGTATTCAACGTGATTTCCCCTCATGCGCATGAGAACTCCGGTCAGGTAGTTTTCAATATCTCCCTTGGATTCTACAAGTTCATTGTTTATGTCTTCCATTACTTTGTTAAGGGGCTCATTTGCTCCTGCGTAGAATCTGCGGTCAAGCACAACTTTACCCAGCATGGCAACAAGACCAGAGGCAATTCCGTGTCCTGAAACATCAAAGAGTCCCAGACCCTGGAAAGTACGGCCCTCCTGGAAGAACTCATACAAGTCTCCGGAAACTCCGCTCATGGGGCGGAAGTGGTATGCAATGTCCCAGCCGTCTACAAAAGGTGAGTGTGAGGGATAGAAACTTTCCTGTACGTGAACGGCCAGCTGCATGTCTCTGTCTGCTTTTTGTTTTGCTTCTTCAAGTTGTGCATTGGATTCAGAAAGTTCTTTTGTTCTGTCAGAAACTTTTTTCTCCAGGTTTGCATTCAGGTCTTCGGCTTCGTTACGTGCCGCTGCAAAACGGTTGGCAAGAATAAAGAGCAGGGTAATAATTACAAGCTGCCAGCCCATGGAAGTAAGGTAGGGGAGAGAGTCGAGCTTTAACAGGTTGTGAATTATCTGGTCAATGAGCACTGTAAAAACAAGCGGAGAGAAACCCCAGAGCAGTATGCCCGCTTCGTCCTGTTTTTTCCAGAAACGCCTTCTTAAAAGCACATAAATACTGTAGCCCATTGGTGGAATCATAAAGATAAGGAGCGGACTTGTTATGTGCCTGAGGGAACGGTAGTCAGGCTGTGCAAATACAATGATAAGGGGAACAATCATAAAGGCAAGTCTGATTGCAAGAATAAGCCTGTGTTCTTTTCTCTTGAGGAAGGAATTTACAAAAGACGTTACAAGGAATGGAATGATAAAAGGCAGTCCTGAAGAGAAGACTTTCTGGTAAAGGAGAAAATCCGTGCTGTCTCTTGGAAGCCATGGTATCTGGTTTACAAAATAAATGAGAATGTAGAAGACGGAAACAAAATTCAAAAGGGCAAACAAAAGGTTTTCTTTGTCCTGTGGGCGTCTTGCAAAAATGATTATATGGTAAAAGGCGATGATAATCATAAAGAAAGCAAAGAGCAGGTTTATCTTGCTGAACCAGAAATCCTGACTGTTGGCAAAGTGCTTTACGTCATCATAAGTTCCGATGAAAGCGTTGTAACCAATGCCTCCTTCTCCGTTACACCAGATTTTTATGAGTATTTCATTTTCACCTTCGTTAAGAATTCCCTTTGGCAGGGTGTAACCTCTTACTGTGTTCCAGGAAGAAAATTCTTTTGGCGGAAAACGGCCGGTCTTTCCAACAAAAATTCCGTTCACCCAGGTTTCATCTGCAATAGTAACGCGACCCAGGTAAAGTCCCAGTTCCCGGTCAAGCAGGGCGGGCGGCAGATTGAATTTTTTTCTGATGTAGACAAAACCTTTTTCATCAGGAACAAGTGTTTCCAAAGCCCTTACTTCTTCTACAGGGTAAAAAACGGCTACACTTTCATGAGGGTCGGTAAGGGAATATTCCCAGTTTTCTGCAATGGGAAGCCTCCATTTGTCGCCGTCACAGGAGGAAAAGAGGAGTGAAGCCAGTGTAAGCAAAAGGGTTGTGGCAAAGATTGTTCGTTTTTTCATAAGTTTTCCTATTTAGAATTAGAGCCTGAC
>JAEEKM010000242.1 GCA_016282455.1 Treponema sp.
AATAGAGTTTGAACTTAAAGAAAGAATAGATTTAATCTGTGAACACAAGCCTCTCTTTGGTCTTGAACCCCACAGTGAACCCTATACCGACGTTCAGAAAAAAGCCTTTGGTGAAATAAACATCCGCCTTCATGCCCTGCAGAAAGTGGACAAGGAACTTTCCAATTACCTCAAGGAATTTCAGGAAGCAAAAAGTATTGAAGAAAGCCTGAATGATAAAGCCGGTGCCTTTAACGAAGAAGTTGTGAGTGCCAGCAAAGAAGAAATTCTTGCAGAAATGACCACAATCAGACAGATGGCAAAAATGACCTGTGGACGTCAGGGAAATCAGTTCCCTGTGTTTACGAGAGAATTCTTCCACTGTTTTGACAAGGGTACAGGTTTCCGTGAAAATGTTCTCCGTGAACTTGCCTGGATTGAATCCCTGGACCCGGGCTGCTTTACCCGTATTCACAAAAATGTACCCAACCGCATTGTTCCCTACGTGCTCTTAGTGCCCACTTACGGAGACAGCGGTTTCTGCTGGGAACCCTTTGACCGCTACAACCGCATTACAAGCCGTGGTCGAATTGTAATTCCAATGTACCCGCGGGACCTGCGCATTGCCTGCTTAACTGCAGTTGCCGACTTAAGATGGCAGGTTGCAAAAGAAAAAGCTTCCTTTGACTGGATGACAGACGGACTTACCGGTCACTACTACCAGTACATTGAAGAACAGAAACTTAAGGGTGACGTTAAGCAGTTCTTTATAGAAGACTACATTCTCTGGATGACAAAAGAATCTTCCGGAACACAAAAGCTGGAAAAAGAAGTGCGTGGTATTTTCTGGCGCTACGTTCCCTTCCCACAGGCACTCAAGGATGACCTTAAGAAACGCAGTATGGTTTATCAGGAACTTTACCAGAGAGACATTAACCGCAGTATGTCTGACGGCTATTGATTTTTTATGGTAATGGGAATTAAATATAATTACGAGGTGTAATATGAAAAAAATAATTTCAAAACTCATTCCGGCAGTGATGCTTTTATTCTGTCTCTCTGCTGCATCTGCCGCAGGAAAAGACAAGATTTCACTTCAGACAAAAGTTGCTTCTGTTGATGCTCACGGAAACACAAATCTTGCAGTAAAGGGCATAACCTTTTCTGCCCGTGGTTTCAGCGTAAGTGATATTGTAAATGTTACCGTTGGTTCCTACAAATGTTCCGCTCCAATCGTTCAGAACTACAGCGATGTTGCAACCGGAGAAGTGCTTCTTCGTGTAAAGGGTTCTGAAGTTTCTCTCGCCGTAAACATGGGCAGTTTTGCCAAGTTAAGCGGTGCCAAAGAAGGAACCCCTGTTACCATTACCATGCGCGAGCGTTACGGTTATCTTACCGCCTACCATGTACGCATGTTAAAGAAAAGCGATAACCGCGAAGAATTTGCAAGCGACAGTGTGTTTGCAAACTTCCGCGAAATCACTGTAGGTAATATTGCAAAGGGCAGGCTTTACCGCACAAGCAGTCCTGTAATTGAAGATGTACGTGCTCCCTATGCCGCAAAACTTCTTGAAGAAGCAAATGTTGCTGCCGTAATCAATCTTCATCACACTCAGGAAAATGCTGCAGAGTTTATAGAAAAAGTTCCCTTCTATAAAGCCCTTTCTGATGACGGCAAAGTGATTTACCTTGACATGGGAGTTTCCTTTTCTGATGAATCTGTTGCAAAACTCAAACAGGGACTTCTCTTTATTGCAAACAACAAGCTTCCTTCCTACGCCATTCATGGAAAAGAAGGCAAGAACCGTACCGGTTACATGAGTGCCCTTCTTGAAGCTCTCTGCGGGGCCTCCCTTAAAGAAATTACTGCTGACTTCATGAAGAGTTATGAAAACTACTACAATGTAAAGGCAGGGAGCAGCCAGTACAATGAACTTGCAAAATCCGTGCAGTATATGTTCATGAACATGAACGGTGGAAAAACTGTTAACGACAAAAACCTTTCTTCCGTAGTGGAAAAGTTTGTTACCGTTGACATGGGCCTTACTCAGGAAGAACTTGCCGCCATCAGGGAAAATCTTCAGTAAGCGGATTTTTCTTGACAAAAAAATAACTAAGGGGTAAAATAACAAAGCTTTTATACAAAAGCGAGGAGTTATCTTATGAAAAAATTTCTTTCACTTGTAACAGTTGCTCTTGCAGCACTTGCAATGACTGCCTGTACAACAGTTCTCCCAGGAACAGCTACATCTAACGCTGTGGGATCAAAAGTTGGTGAAGCATCCTGCTCACTTATCATTGGTATCCCCATTCCTCTCTTTAACCAGGATCTTGGTGTTGCAACTGCTGCAAAGAATGGTGGAATCACAAAGATTTCTACAATCGACACAAAGACTTACACAATCCTTGGATTCTACACAAAAGTTTCAACAGTAGTTACTGGTGAGTAAGCTCATTTCCAAAAGGGGCTGTCTTGTTCGCAGGGCAGCCCTGCTTTTTTTTGCATTCATAAGTATTTCTCTCTCATTTGTTTCCTGTTCAACTGTACCCTCTGTGAGTTCCTTTATACTTGCAGACGGAAGACAGCAGTTTTTTGTGCGCCCTGTAGATGTTAAGGGAAAAGACCTTTCTTCTTCCATTGATTTTACCGTTCACATTAAAGACGACAAAGTGTGTGATGCAGTAGTGGTAAACTATACCCTGAACGGAAATCCCCTTAAGGAAGCTAAGGCAGAAAAAGTATCTGTAAGTTTTGTTACCGCATCTGCAGAATACAAAGTGAATGAAGCAAAGGTTCTCTTTAAAAACATGAAGCCTTTAAGTACAAGATTTACTTCTACCCTTATGGCGCAGGACTTTACTTCCCTGGTTAGGACTGATGAAATGATTTATGTAAAATTCACTTCTGAAAAGGGTAGTGAACTTTCCATTCCCTGTCCCAAACTAAGAAAAACTTTTTCAGACTTTAAGTCAATTCTGGACTTTGAATAATTAAAAAATCTGGAGAAAAAAATGCATTCAAAAAAACTCTTTCTGTTTACGGCTCTCTTTACACTTCTTTTGTCTTCCTGTCAGAAAAGTGTGCAGAGACAGAGGGTAGGAGATTTTACCTACCTTCCCCCCGATGCAAAAACCTGGCGTAGCTTTAGCGAAAGTGAACTTTCCCAGCTGCCGGACTCCTCTCTTTCCTGCGTTCAGTTTGAAAACACTGCCGCTTATGAAAACTCCACCGGTGGAATTGTGATTCTCGTGCAAAACTGCCTCTTTAACGGAACAGAAGAAACCGATGCCGACTTTGACAAGTTCTTTGATGAATACAAAGAAAAAATTTCTTCTCTCGGAAAAGTGACTGTAAATGAATTTAAGCCTGAGGGAGATATCCGCATTAAGCAGACAATCCTTGTGTTTGAAGACCTTCCCCTCTGCAACCTGAAGACTTTTTATTTTGACCAGACCGCCATGCAGGCACTTTCTTTTGACATTATGATGAACCTGAATGAAAGGGAAGCCTATCAGGGTGACCTGCAAAAACTTTTTGATTCTGTGGAACACTTTGTAAAGTAAATAATGTGTAAATAAAAAAAGGCTGCCCGATTGGACAGCCTCTATTACTTCCCAAAGTAAATGGAGCACAAGGATGTGCGTCTGTAACTGAAGTTTGCCAGAGGCAAACTTCAAACAACACCTTTGCATGGAGGCAAAGGTGTTGCCTTCTACTGGAGAAGTGAAAGAACGTTCTGGCTTGACTGATTTGCCTGTGCAAGCATTGCAGTACCAGCCTGCTGAAGAACCTGGTTCTTTGTGCTTTCAACAATCTCTTTGGCCATGTCTGTGTCGCGGATGCGGCTTTCAGAAGCCTGGAGGTTCTCTGCACCAACATCAAGACCTTCAACTGTCTTCTCAAGGCGGTTCTGATATGCGCCAAGGTCAGCACGCTGTTTGTTGATTCTCTTGATGGCCTCGTCAAGAGTTCCGATTGCGCGGTTAGCTTCGTCTGGTGA
>JAEEKM010000243.1 GCA_016282455.1 Treponema sp.
CTGGGAAAGGAACACCGATTGCATAGGCAAGCTGTACTTCGCAGCGTTCTGCAAATCCTGCTGCAACAACGTTCTTTGCTATGTAACGTGCCATGTATGCACCAGAACGGTCTACTTTACTTGGGTCTTTTCCACTGAATGCACCGCCACCGTGGCGTCCCATTCCACCGTAGGTATCAACAATGATTTTGCGTCCTGTAAGACCAGAATCTCCTACTGGCCCACCGATGCAGAACTGTCCTGTTGGGTTTACAAAGTACTTTGTCTTTGCATCCAAAAGGCCTGTTGGTTCGAGTACTGGCTTAATGAGCTTTTCAATGACAATTTCTTTTATTTCGTCATAGCGGATTCCTGGGTCATGCTGCTGTGAGATAACAACTGTGTCAATATGTACAGGCTTGTGGTTTTCATATTCAATTGTTACCTGACTTTTTGCATCTGGGCGGAACCAGGTTACTTTGCCGCTTTTGCGAAGTTCTGCAGATTTCTGCATGAGCTTGTGAGAATACATGATTGGTGCTGGCATGAGTTCTGGTGTTTCCTTACATGCGAAACCGAACATCATTCCCTGGTCTCCAGCACCCTGAAGGCCTTTGAATTCATCGAGTCCTTTTCCAACAACACCCTGATTGATGTCTGCTGACTGACCGTGAATCATATTTAAAACAGCCATTGAGTTGTAGTCCAGACCGTAATCTGGATTAGAATATCCTATTCTTTTTGCAACATTGCGTGCAACTTGCTGTACGTCTACGTATGCGCTAGTTGTAATTTCACCACCAAGCAGAACAAGAGCCTGACATGCAAATGTTTCGCATGCTACATGGCTTTCCTTATCCTGACGAAGACATTCGTCAAGAACTCCATCGCTAATCTGATCGCAGAGTTTATCCGGGTGACCTTCGCCTACGGATTCTGATGTGAAGAGATAATGTTTGTTTTCCATAAAAATCTCCTATAGAAATTGATTTGTAACGTTCGATGAAGGTAAAGTTTTTTTTCTCGAACGGGCTTTATTATAATGAATGTAAATAAGAAAGTCTATTGGAACACTAGGTGTCTTCTTATATAATGGAACTTATGGAAGTTTTTGACCAGGATTTTTGGAAGAAAAAAGATATTCTCGATTTTTCTGATGAAGAGTGGGAAGCTGTATGTGACGGATGTGGTAAATGTTGTTACAGAAAGTATATAAGCGGAGTTGGTAAAGCTACCCGGCTTTATTATACAAAGGTTGCATGCGATTTTTTAAATCTAAAGACTAATAGATGTTCTGTTTATGAGGATAGATTCAAAATATGTCCTGACTGTGAAAAGCTTTCCAAGGAAAACCTAGAAAGCTGTGACTGGCTTCCAGATACTTGTGCATACCGTCTTTTACATGAAGGAAAAACTCTTGAAGAATGGCATCCTTTGGTGAGTGGAAAAAGGGATTCTGTAAAACGAAGTGGAATGAGCATTCAGGACGGAATTCACGAAAAGGATTGTGATGACTGGCAGAATTATGTGTTATATGCTGAAAAATACGGGAAAAAAAACAAAAAGTTATAGCACTGAGTTGCTAAAATATTATAGTATAAAAATCATGAGAGTAAAAAAGTGTCTTTTCATAGCTGTATGTATATGTGTGTCATTATATAAAGGTTATGCACAAGAAGCTTCTCAGCAGCAAGTTACTGTTCAGACTCTTTTGGAAGGATATTTGCAGCATGATTTGACATTAAAAAATCTTTCAGCAGAAGCCAGTAAGAAAATTCTTGAATACAGTGCTGCAAAGATTTCCAACGGTTTTTCTTTTAAGATAGAAACAGGAACCATTACAATAAATACTGGTTCTGATGCTACTGCACGATTTTCTCCTTCTGCAAGCATTGCTGTTCCTCAGGCAAAAAACTTTTCTTTTTCCGTGTCTTCTTCTGTTAGAATTGATGATAATGAGTTTACCGATACCTATACAGATACTTCTCTTTCCGCAGGAATTGATTTGTATTCTGGTGTTGTAAAGCAGCGTAATGTTACACTGCTAAAATCGGAACGTAGTGTTCTTGAAGCAAAGCGGAAACTTCAGAACGGATATCTTTCTGCTGAAAAAGAATTTTATACAAGCCTGAAATCTTTATATAACACTGCTTCTGAAATAAGCAGTGCAGAAAAAAATCTGTATGATGATACTCTTGATTTTGAAGAAGTAAAGGCTCTTGAATACGAAACGACTTCACCTAAATACCGTTCGGCAAATATGAAAGTTATTTCTGACTGGCGTACTGTAGAAAGTAAACGCAGGGAACTTGAACGCAATACAAAGATATTTGCCAGTAAGTGTGGCATTGAATACACTGGAAAAAATGCACTTTCCTTTTTGCCGTCTGTAATTCCAGAAGTTAAGGCTGTTGATGTTCTTGATTATAATAAAAAGAATTATACGGAAATAGAAAGTGCATTGTGGACTCAAAAAATTAATGGTCTTGCCCGTGTGGCTGATACAAATGTAACTCTTTCTGCAAATGCCGGTTACACCTTTAAAAATACTTCTACGCTTAATAATTCTGATACGGTAGATGCTGGGGCAACTTTAAAACTTCATGATACAGGTCTTTCTGTAAATTCTGGTGTTTCTGTTCCTGTAGACAGTACAAATCATGATCCTACATATAGACTGGGATTGTCTTTTTCGCCAAATCCGTTCAGGCTTGCAAAAATTTCTGAGGCACAGGAAAAACTTGAAATTGAACAGGAAAACATTTCTGTTTTATCTGCAGAAAAAAAATATGATACAGCTGTAATTTCACAGCAGACTGCATTAGATGATTTATTGTGGACAAAGAAAAATAATGAATATATGTACACTCTTTATTCTGATCAGGAACGTGATCTTGCTCAGTATTACAAGCAGGGATTCATTAGTCAGACGGAATATATGAGTGCAAAAGTAAATAAAGAAACTTATAGAATTAAGCAGCTGGTTAATGCAATAGATATTATTTTGTATAATGAAGAAACCGCTCTTTTATTCTGTAGGGATGCAGAAATGAATACTGAGGTTAATGATGGGCAGTAATAAAAAATCTTCAAAAGGCGTGTCTGTTTTTATTATTATTCTTGTGATTATAACTGTGATATGTTGTGGTCTTATTCTTTCAAAAAAGTTCTTAACGAAATTTACTTCAAAGAAAACTGATGTCACATATAAAGTAAGATCTGAAACTTATGAAAATGTAATTGAGATTTCAGGTGTTGTTTCTGCAGCTCAGAAACAGAGTCTTCAGGCTTTGTCATCTGGTACTGTAATGGA
>JAEEKM010000244.1 GCA_016282455.1 Treponema sp.
CCGGGAAACAGGGATTCCGTTGCGCGTGTCCTTAAGAAAAGTCCCATCAAAAAGATTATTATTCTGGGAACCAGTGAAAAACTGGTGCAGACAATTGCAACCAGACTTCAGCTTCCTCCTCCTGAAAAAATCATCAAGATAGAAGACATTGCCACCCGTGAGGAAATTGAAAAAGCCATTCGCAGCCGACAGATTGAAGGAAAGCATGTAATTCCAGTTCCTGCAATTGAGGTTAAAAAAACTTATTCCCAGATTTTCAACCGTTCCGTTCAGGATATTTTTACAAAGGGCAAACTTCTTTTCAGCAGAAAGAAAAAAGACGTAAGTGAAAAATCCATCGTAACGCCGGAGTTCAGCAAAAAGGGACGCATAGAAATTTCAGAAGCCGCCCTTACCCAGATGGCCATGCACTGTGTGAATGAGTTTGATAAGGATATCAGGGTAAAAAAACTTTCCATCAAAACAGACAGCCACGGCTACAGGCTCATCATTACAATCGACGTTCCTTTTGGAAAACAGCTTACCGGTTTAATTCACAACCTGCAGCAGTATATCATTGACAACATTGAACGCTATACAGGCATTCTGATTGAGGAAGTAAGCATTATCATCGATAAAATAATGATGGATTAGGACAGGCTCAGCCTTCTTTTTCAGCTTCCTGTTTTTTTAGTTCAAACTGAATCATGCGGTGGGCATAATTGATTGTGCGCACAGTGGTCTCCACATCAACATTGCTCATGTGCATAAAAAGCTGCTTGTACTGTTCCTCTGTAAGTTCGGGAAAGGCGGTGATTGCATCTGCGGTTTTGCAGGCATTCATGAAAGTTTTAATTAATTCTGGTCTCATCTCAATTTACTCTTGCCGTCTTACGGCGTCAGGGGTGGAATTGGGAGAGGGTGTCTAACAATTACTTTTATTCTTTTAGACATCTCCACAACTTGTTGTTTTCTTAAATTTAAAAAAATAATTGTAAAAAGTCAAGAATAAAAGTAATTTTTTTTTCCAAAGTCTTGCTTTAATCTTCCACTGTAACCGTTACTTTGTAGGTAACACCGGAGGGAAGCCAGAGGGAAAGTCCGTGTTCTTTGAGCAAAGCAAGGTCTTCTCCTGTAAAAGAAGCAGAACCTGTGTTACCTTCCCATTCCAAAGCGGGCCAGTTCTCCCCTGCCCCACAGGAAGGTCCGCCTTCTCCTTTATCTTCTGTTTCGCTTACCCAGACAAAACTTACGGTCACTGAGGCTGTATCGCTTACGGAAGAAAAATTCTCTGCTTCTATAAGAAAAACAGATGTTCCTTCTCCAAGAACCTCTGCATCAAAAAGAGTACCTGTAAAATATTCTACAGGCTCACTAAGTTCTTGAGAAAATGCAGTAAGGCTTTGTAAGGCTTTTCCGTTTGAATCAAACATTCCCCAGCGGTAGTTTCCGTAAAGGTCTCCGCCCCAGGCAAAAACACCAGCACCGCCGGAAGCATAAACTTCGTTCATGACGTGAAGAAGAACCTTCTTTTGATTTTCCACACTACCTTTAAGGTAGTATTCGTCATCAGAAAGTGCGCTTTCCAAATCTTCATAAAGAAGACCTGTTGCAGGATCTGTCATGGAAGCGTATGTTCTTTTTTGATAAGTAAGATCCCCTTCGTCTTTCCAGTGTGAGGAAGACTCTGCAACAATTACGTCCACTCCGTAACGTTCTTTCTGAAAAGCGATTTTTTTCTTCAGGTCAGAAATTGTGGTGCCGGAACTTTCCCAGGGGTAAAAGGAATAGCCTATTATGTCAAAAGGAACCTTTCCGTTTTTTACGGGATCAAAGAACCAGCTGTCATCGTACCAGGGGTCGCCCGCAAGGTGAAGGACAATTTTTATGTCGGGGTTAAAGGCACGCACTGCATCAGCACCCGCCTTAAGGTATTTTACCATTGCAGAGGGAACAAAACTTGAGTTACCTTCTTCATAACTTTTTCCTGCAAAAGCAAACTCGGAAATGTCATTGTTGTCTTCTGAAGAATTTGAAGTGTGGCATAAAAGACCGGGGTTAATTTCATTTCCAACCTGCACGTAACGGGGAATAATTTTTGCCTGACTTTTTATTGCTTCAAGCACTTGTGTGGTGTAAGCGGAAAGTGCAGAGGCAACTTCATCTTCGGAAGAAAGATTTTTCCAGGCGGCAGGGACAATCTGACGGCCGGGGTCTGTCCAGGTGTCGGAGTAATGAAAGTCCAGCATAAGGTCAAGAGCGGCGTCCTTTACTCTCTTTGCAGTTTTTATTGTACGTTCAAGGGTGTTGTCTCCGTAGTTAATGCTTTTTGAAAACTGAGCAGGGTCATTCCAGATTCGGAGGCGGACAGTGTTTACTCCGTTTGCCTTTAGGATTTCAAAAAAATCTTTCTGGTTTCCGTCAGTATCTTTCCATTTCAGAGAATACCCTTCTTCATACCAGTCAACCTGGGAAGCATCAAAGCCCCGGATGAAAGTGTAATCGGCTTCTTCAAGGGTAACGTTTTCACCTCCGGTCTCACCTCCTGTGTCGTCACCCTGGCTTTCTTCTGACTCGGTGTCAGGGTTAGCAGCAGTGCCTGTTTGTGGAGAAGGACAGGCAGTCAGGAGAAAAGCAAAAAGAACTGAAAGTAAAAGCAATAGTTTTTTCATGAAGGCTCCTTTAGTGAGATGGGGATGACAATTGCCGGTTTTAGTTCAGCTTGAGGACTGCAAGGCTGGGCATGGGTTTTCCGCTTCCGTAGAAAAGTCCGTACTTCCAGTCACCCTTGTATTCACCGCCCCAGGTAAAGACTCCGAGTGCACCATTCTTTACCGCAACATCCATGACGGCACGAATGATTGCAGCCTGATTCTGTACGGAAGCATAAACCTTTCCGTCAGAAGACTGTTCTATACCCTCATAGATTTTTCCATCTACAGTAAGGTTTGTCACATACTGGTCTGCGTAAAAGTTTTTACTGCTGTCACTGTCAATTGTATTTGGAGCACTTGTTTCAACAACAACAACTTCCTTTTTGTAAGTGGCCTTGAGTGAAGCAATCTTTTCTCCAAGGGCAGAAAGACTTCCGTGAGAAGACCACTCGGGGTAGTAAGAGAGACCAACCACATCGTAGTCCACACCTGCAGTTTCAAAAGCAGTCTTAAAGCTTGCAAGATAGGTAAGAGGATTTCCCCTGTTGATGTCAGTAAAGTGCAGCATAATTTTTGCATTGGGGCAGACAGAACGGGCGGCAGAAATTCCGCTTACAAGGTACTTAAAGTAATTTGCACTTAAAAAAGTTCCCGCAATGCTACTGTCAGCTTCCGTAGCCTTCTCTTCATTACTGCTGTCAATGGTAATTGATTTATGCTTTAACATTCCGCTTGAAATTTCGTTTCCAATCTGAATCATGTTTGGTGCAGCACCTGCTTCTGCAAGAGCCGTAAGAACTTCCTCTGTCCAGTCAGAAACTTTTTCCGCCATCTCATCGCTTGTTGTGCAGCTAAGCCAGTCAGAAGGAATAACCTGTTTTGCGGGGTCTGCCCAGTAATCGGAGTAATGGAAATCAAGCAGAACTTTAAGTCCATACTTCTTTGCACGCACCGCCTGATCAAGGACTGTATCAAGATCAGAAGCACCTGCTACAGTTTTATTTCCGCTTGTATCTGTCGGTATGTTTCCGCTGGAAGGATTATTCCACACACGAAGGCGAACCCAGTTTACTCCAAAATCAGGGAGTACTTCAAAAATATCCTTAATGTTTCCGCTTGCGTCAGAATAAGTTCCAGTACCGCTGTCGTTACAGGCAGAAGCATCAAAACCGCGCATAAAGGAAGCAGAAGGACTTACACTTAAGGGGTCAAGGGTAACCGTCTCTCCGTCTACACTTACACTCACCTCACCCGGCTTAATGTTTTTTTCTCCGGGGTAAGAAGGAAGATCACAGGAAGCAAATGCAAAAGCCATGGTAACTGCTCCAAGAATAAATATACTTCGTTTCATTTTTTCCTCCTAAAATCAGTTGAGGGTAAACTCAAGGGCATTCTGGAAATTTACAGTTGCACTTGAATGAGTGTCATTAAAGTTAACTGCATCATCAGGACAGACATCGCTTAAATAAACTCCGTCGTCCCAGTGGGCACTGAAGCCAGCAAGCACATGAACCTTATTGCCGGAAACAATTCCTGCCTTAGAAAGTTCAGTCATTGGAACTGCATACTCAATAAAAGTACCGCCGGAAATACCGCTTGAAAGAATGCCTGTAACTTCTTCTGCCGCAAGAGGATTTGAAGAAGAATTTTCTACCCATGCTTTAAGGGTTGTAAAGTAAATTCTGTCAAAGAGGTAGAAGTCAGGTTTACCATTCTTAAGTGTTTCTCGTCCGAAATTTTTACTGCTTACAAAATCATAACCTTCTTTACCAGAACCGGAGGCAGAACTTGCATCAAAAGTGTGGTCCTTGGAAATCATGACCGTAAGTCCGTCATACCATGCCACAGTAAGGGCACCTGTAATTGCAACGTAAAGATAGTCTTCATCGTTTGTAACATAAATGCCGGTTAAATCACCATCACCTTCATAACCGTTGGTAACAGAGTCTCCGCTGGGGTCATCTGCATAAACAGCTTTTTCTCCAGTGTAGTTTGCATCAAGCACCCCGTCAATTGAAATAAGATGTTTTGTAAAAGTGAGGGTTAAATCTTTTTCATAGGCAGAGCCGCTTCCCAAAGGAATAATTCCTGTAAGGGGAAGAGTAACTTCTGTATTGTCGGCAGGTTTTGCAAACTTTGGTTCAAGGTAAAGAACAGAGTCATCACAGGAAAGTGCAAACTCATATTCATTACCTGTGGAATCAAGACCTGTTACGCTTTGGTCTTCCAAACTTACATCCGTGTTAAGCACGACAGGATACTTTGCAGACTCAAAGCCCCCTGTAGAAAGGGAATAATCTGTCGCAGTAAAGAGAGGCTTTACCTGAAGTTTATTCAGTTCAAAAACAGAAACTTTTCTTCCGTTCTGTCTTCCCTCGGCACAGATAAATCCGCTTAACTTAATGTCAACAGAAGCATTGCCGCCAGGAATGTTTTCTCCGTCAAAAACTTTTACTACGCTTGTCATGTCAAGGTAGAAGGAAGAATAATCAGGAGAAAGATTTCCGCGAATGTCCTTTGTTACATCTGAATGAGAGTTTCCCTCTGCATCCGTGTAATTTACAGTGATGCTTCCGTTAAGGCTTCCTACAGAAACTTTTCTGCCAAAGTCAATTTTTAAAGACTCAGCATAAAACTCATTATCCAGAACAGAAGTCATGTCTGTAGAAGAAGTGCCGTTGTAGTACCAGACCTTGTAGCCGTAGGAAGGACTTCCGGTTTCTTCTGCAAGCAGTGCATTCTGGGTAGAACTTAAACTTCCCTGCAGGGCTTCACATCCTGTAAGGAGGGGTAATGCACAAAAAGTTAATGCAAAAAGTTTACTAAAGTTTTTCATCTTTCATTCTCCTTACTCTGCATAAAGAACTGCACTTCCGCTAGAGCAGTCAACAGTGATTGTAAAATCTCCGCTTCCAAGTTCATAGCCTTCAATAAAGAAATTCTGCATGGGGCTTCCGGCAGTACCAGTGTCTTCTACATTACCTGTTACTTCATCGTACCAGGGGCGGTTCCAGGAAACATCTCCGGTTGGAACAAGACTGAATTTTATCCAGCTTGAAGTTACCATAAACTGAGTGGTGGAAGTTCCCTCTCCGTTTTTCATGGTAACGTCCACATTCTTTACTTCGTTTTCCCAGGTTGAGTCTCCGTTAAAGTCACCGGGAATGGCATAGTCTCCGTTTACACTTTCCGGAAAACCTGTAAAGACAAATGTTACTTTTGAACCTGTCTGATTGTGCAGTCCGTTTGCATCAGGGCAGGAGGTAAGCAGAAAAACAGAAAGCGTTACAAGAAGGGCTGCAATCGTTCTAAAAATCTTTTTCATCTTTTCATCCCCCTTACTTAAAGATTCCAGATAAGACCAAGACTTATCTGACTCTTTGTCATGTTGGTATCAAGTCCGTTAAGAAGATAGGTTCTGTGTGCGGCCTTATTCTGAGGATCATCTGCGCGGTAGAGGCTGTAGTTGTTGTCCTCATAAGGATTCATGCCGTAACAGAAGTGAGTCCAGAAAGACGGATGTCCGGGAAGTTTTATTCCGTTGAACTTTGCACCAAAGGCAAGACCAAGCGGAATCTGTGTGGCTTCTTTTTCTGAATAAACTCTTATTACAGAACCTGCATGCACGTTCACGCTGTCAGAAATATCTGCATTGAGCATGATTGAATTGTAAAGGGAATTCATCTTTAAACCGTCTGTTGCATTCCAGTCATTGTAGTTTAAGAGCACTGCATAGTCGGCCTTAAGTTTTTTTGCAAAAGGAAGCATGTCGCTTAAAGTAACTTCTAGTCCGGCTTCTTCAAAGTAGGGAACAATTTCTCTTCCTGCACTTGTAGTCTGGGAAAGACGGTTTACGTTCATCACTCCGTAAGTGCTCAGGAGCAGGTCTTTTCCAAGTAAATTGTTAAAGTCAAAGTCAAGAATGGGCTGGGCACGGAGAGCAAGATGTCCTTCTGAAAGATTTTCGACTTCTGCAGCCATGAAAGTAAAGTCACCAATAAATGTCATGGGTTCAAAAGGTGTATGCCAGTCAAAGTTAAGGCCTGTTACAAGATTGTCTGCATTGATGTTGTCATAAGCCTGACCGTCACTACCCCAGACAGAATGTACGTTCTTTCCTGCATAGCTTTCTTTAACAGAAAGATTAAACTTTTCAGAAAGGAAGGAAAGGCGAAC
>JAEEKM010000245.1 GCA_016282455.1 Treponema sp.
AAAATCTGCACCAAGGTGTTTTGAACACATGGCAATGTAAGCACCACCGTAAGCCTTGCGGGTAATCACTGTTACTTTGGGAACTGTGGCTTCACTGTAAGCATAAATTACTTTTGCACCGTGGCGGATAATTCCCTTCTGTTCTTCATCTGGTCCAGGAAGGAAACCCGGCACATCAACAAAAGTAACAAGAGGAATATTAAAGCTGTCGCAGTAGCGGACAAAACGGGCAATCTTGTCAGAAGAGTCGCAGTTAAGAAGACCACCAAGGAAGGCAGGATTATTTGCAACAATACCAACACTCTTTCCTTCAATCTTTGCAAAACCGACAACACTCACCTGGGCAAATTCTGCCATCACTTCAAAGAAACTGTCGTCATCAACAACACAGTCAATCACTTCGCGAATGTCGTAACCCTTTTTGCTTTCTTCAGGAATGATTTCTGTAATTTTCTTTGTCTTCTTTCTTTCGTCAAACTTGAACTTTGCTTCGGCAACAATTTCTTCGCCGTAGTAGTGGGGAATGTAGTCCAGCAGTTTTCTTACTTTTTCATAACAGTCATTTTCACTCTGGCAGCGGAAGTGAGCCACACCGCTTTTCTGTGAGTGAATGGAAGCACCACCTAAATCTTCTGCAGAAATGTCCATGTACATAACGCTCTTAACAACCTTGGGGCCTGTAATGAACATCTGGCTGATTGAATCAACTGCAAAAATAAAATCTGTAATTCCGGGAGAATAAACTGCACCGCCTGCACAGGGGCCTGCAATAATGCTTATCTGGGGAACAGTACCTGAGGCACGCACGTTCTGGTAAAAGAGGTCGCCGTAACCGCAGAGGGCATCTACACCTTCCTGAATACGGGCTCCACCGGAATCATTTACACCGATAACAGCGCATTTTGCCTCCATGGCTTTTTCAATAAGCTCTGCAATCTTCTGTCCATGCACTTTACCAAGGGAACCTCCCTGAACGGTAAAATCCTGGGCATAAACTGCAACTTTCTTTCCGTTTATTGTACCAAAACCGGTAATCACACCGTCATAAGGAATATCCTTTTTGTCCATTCCAAAACTGGTACAAGTGTGACGAGCACCAGAATAGATCTCAAAAAATGAACCTTTGTCGCAGAGGGCATTAATTCTTTCAATAGCATGAAGTTTTCCCTTTTCATGCTGCTTCTCGATATTGTAATTGAACTTTGCCATAGTGAAAGAATAATACCACCCCGAAGCGATTCTGTCAATATGACACTTTTTGTAATTTTGTCAAAAACTCCCTTTACCTCAAAATCCAGGTCTGAATAGCCCTTGGTGGAATGCAGAGGTAGACGGATTTGTTTTCTTCGGATTTTTTGGCGGAACCTTCGGTGCGGGCTTTTTCCCAGTCGCGCAGGTCGCTTTTGCCGGAGGAAGAGTCTTCCACTTTGAACTCGAACACCAGGTCTGCTTCCGTGCGGTTTGTTACCACAAGGGCAATGCTTCCGTCAGGGTTTTTAAAGGCTACGGTTTCTGCTTCGTCAGTTAAATGGCCGCTTACGGTAGCGGGGGTCATCCAGGAGAAGAGTTCGGAACTCAGGCGGACTGCACCTTTCTGAATGAAGCGGGAGAAGTGACCGATGTAATAATAGGAACTCTGCAGGTGAATGGAACCGTCTTTTTCATCTGCAAGGATGGGGGCATCACAAAAGTTTCCCACGTGGTTCGGGCCGCCCTTCATGTCAAGGACAATATTCCAGTCAATCCATTTTGTCATTCCGCTTTTAAGGTCGTTTATGATGTTATGGGCATAGCGTTCCCCCGTAAACCAGGCACCGTTTCTGGCACCGCCTTCAATACAGCCTTCTGTAAAGAAAAGGTCAATCTTGGGGTACTTTTCGCTGACTTTCCTGAGGTTCTCATACTGGTCTCCCGAATACCAGTGGAAGGCAAGCCCCGCAATGTATTTTTCAGCCCCCGGTACTTTAAGGGATTCTTCTATGCGTTCAAAGGCTATGTCGCGGTTGTGATCCCAGACATAAATCTTTACTTTATCAAGTCCCGCTTTTTCAAGGGCAGGTCCCAGATACTTTGCCGCAAACTCCCCTTCTTCAGTGGCAGACCATTCGCAGGAATCCCAGGACTGAACGGCGGCAGGTTCATTCTGAATCGTGAGGAAAGAGATTTTTATTCCCCTTTCTTCCATCTTTTTTATGAAAGTTACAAAGTAGTCTGCCCAGAGCTGCTTGTACTCGGGGAGCAGGTGTCCTCCGTGGTTCATGTCTTTATTGTCTTTCATCCAGGCTGGCGGTGACCAGGGGCTTACAAGAAAGTCAACGTCACTTCCTTCGTCACGGGCAGTTTTAAGGGCATCTTTTGCAAGGGGAGTAATGTATCTGTCTGTGCGTTCCATGGAAAAAGAAGCTAAACTTTCGTCTTTTTCGGGAAGGCAGGCCCAGTTTTCAAGAGAAAAATCACAGGAGTTCATGTGAACACGGGCATAACGGTAGCAGTTTCCGTTTTTGCTGCTGAAATATGCTTTTATTGCTTTTTCACGCACTGGAGCGGGCAGTTTTGAGAGAACATATCCGCTGGACTCAGTGAGGGCACCTCCAAAACCATAAAAGTTCTGGTAGGTTTCTGCAGGTTTAAGGGTAAGGGTTGTGGGAATCCAGCCACTTGGGGTAACCATGCGGTCTTCCGGCTTGATTTCTGAGATTCTTTCACTACTGTCTTTTGCGGTTTCAAAAAGCTTTTCGATTTTCATACTATATAGTATAGACTTTGAGGGCTTTAAAAGATAGCAGAGTTTTTTTCTAAATAGTGTCTTTTTTCAAGCGAGCGGACTTTCTTTACGTAGGGCTTCTGTCCAGGCCTGCATGAGTATTCCAAAGGCAACCCCCACGTTAAGGGATGCTTTAAGTCCTGTCATGGGAATTGTAACGCGGCCGTAACTTGCCCGATGAAGTGCTTCGGGGCTGACTCCCAGTTCTTCTGAACCGATTATGCATATTCCTTCTTTGGGGAAGACAAACTCGTTTAAGGGGGTACCGCCGGTTTCCAGGGTAAAAACCGGTACGTTCTGCGGGAGTTCATCCAGGGAAGCTCGGGTAAAGCCCATTGTTTCAACACAACCCATGCCGCTTCTTACGGCTTTTGTCTGCAGGGGGTCCGTGCAGTGGGGGGAAAGGTACACTTTTTCGCAGCCCATTGCTTCTGCAGTACGAAATATCGAACCTAAGTTAAAGGGAGACCGGATGTCCTCTGCGTAAACACACACTCCGGGGAAGAAGTTTCTTTTTGCAACAGCCCCTTCTGCATTCACGTGGGGTGCAATTACAAGATCCCATTCGGCAGGGAAAGTTCCCAGCATGGAAAGAAGGGCGTTTCTTGCCACATTGCATACCCGTCTTTCATCTAAAACAGGAGAGTCAAGAAGGGAACGGAGGGTAAGGGCTGTGTCGGAGGGAAGTTTTTCGTCTTTAAGGACAATTTCTGTTACGGCGCGGGTGTAGTCTTCCCGGCTCATGGAAGTAAAATTGTATTCAGTGCCTTTTTCTGCAATGCCTGCAATGTCCCTTTCAAGTTCACCAAAAGTAAGGGCCAGTTTTCTGCGTTTTTGTCCTGCCCCTAACTGAAAAAGTCTTTCCGGTGCTATCATCAGAAGGCCTGTTTAATAAGACTGAAAAGGTCATCAGTGTTCATGCTGCGTGCAAGGGAGTTCATGAGTTCTGTCTCGCCTGCATCTTCTGCCGCAAGAGAAAGCTGCTCTATTGTAACGCCTAAATCCTTTAAGCGGGCGGGAAGATTTGCTTTTGCAATACGCTGTCTTACGTAGTCGGAGAGAAGTTTTACTGCTTCCTTGTCTTCATGCTCATCCTTTGCGGCACGTAGAATGCGGGAAATGCGCGCAAGCCGGTCTTCCCGGAAAGTCTGTCCGTCTTCTATTACATAAGGAAGAAGAATTGCAGAAGTTAGGGAACGGGATATTTTGTAACGGGCATTTATGCTCTGTGCAAGCAGGGATGCAACTCCCATTGAACTTGAAGCCATGCCCAGAGAAGCCATACAGCCGCCCTGGGTTACAAGTACTTCTTTGGGAGTAGTAATTGTAAGGGAAGGAGAACCGTCCTCTGCCCAGCCTAAAAGCTGAACTGCTTTTTCTGTAAGCATGTCGCTGAAAAAGGATGCCCTCTGGCTCAAGTAACCTTCTATTGCCATGCATAAGGTTTCTATTCCCATGGAGGCAAGCTGTTTTTGGGTAAGGGTTACGGTAAGGTTGGGGTCCCATATTACAAGGCGGCATAAACCGTTCTGGGTTTTTATGAGTTTAAGTTTGGAAGAACGGGCATCTACAACAGGTGCACTGTCCATAAAAATAAAGGCATCGCGGATTGTAGTGGGAAGACAGATTAAGGGAACTCCGCTTGTGGTGGGAGTGTCTCCGTCTACAAAGTAATAGAGGTCTTTTTCTTCTTTTGCGAGGGAAGCAACAACTTTGGCAAGAGAGAGGGTTTTTGAACCGCCGGCCGCAATCACCCCCTGTACACGGGAATCACGAGCAAGTTTTAGTGCCCTTTCCACCACCTGGGTGTCTGCAACAACTGGAATGTCATCAAAAACAAAAAAATCTACCTGACGGGCAGAAAGACTCTGAGTAATTTTCTGGGAATTACCGTTTTCTTTTAGGATGGGGTCCATGATAAGCATGAAACGGTTTCCATACTCCTGAACCTGCTGTCCAAGACGGCTTGCTGTGTAGGAACCTAATACAATGTTGGGTGAAATTTTAAAAATAAAGTCTGCCATTTATTTCTCTTTATTGCAAAAAAAAGGACGGAAAACGAATTTCCGCCCTTCTCCTAAGCCAACTGATTGTTTTTCCGCTTTAATTACAGTCCGTAAGCACTCATGATGCGGTCAGCAGTAGCTGCAATGGTTGCGGGGCTAAGATAGTTGGGGTCCTGAATCTTCTGCTTAATCTGCTCAATGAGGTCGGTGCGTACATCTGGAGTCTCAGCGGCAACCTGCTTGAGATAGTAAGAGTCAGAGAGTGCTTTTGCCTCGTCAGACACAGAGATTTCGTCAACTGCAGAACTTACAGGAGCGCTGCTGTTTGTGCGTTTTGTGCCCTGAATGTTGTTAATGGGGCTAACCCCGGAAATCTTGTCTATCATCATCATAACCTGCCTCACTTACATTATCGGTATTTTCTGGAGAAAGTTTAGCACTTTTATCACCAGAAATAAAAACTGCAAATTCACCCAGGACTTTGCTTCGGGCCGCGTAATCCTCATACACTTCCCTGGCACTTCCGTCGGTAATCTCTTCGTGAAGTTTCGTGAGCTCCCTGCCCACAACCACACGTCTCTCACCGTCAATATCGGCAATATCTGCCAAAAGTTTAGTGATTCTGAAGGGACTTTCGTACAAAATTACTGCATTTCCACCAGAAAGCAGTTCTCTCAGACGACTCCTTCTACGGCCGGGCTTTGGGGAAAGAAAACCTTCAAAAACAAGGGTTTTTCCTCCAGGTCCTGCAACACTGGCCAGGGTCGCAAAAGCACTTGGCCCGGGAATTGGCACAACTTTGTGACCGGCTTTTCTTGCCATCTGCACAAGTACTGCCCCGGGGTCACTAATGCCCGGTTCACCTGCATCACTTGCATAAGCCACTTTCTGCCCCTGGTCCAGCAGTTTAATGATTTTTTCTGCCGCAAAGGCTTCATTCTGTGCCCTGCAGGAGACCAAAGTTTTTTTTATTTCAAAATGGTTAAGCAGTTCCAGAGTATGCCGGGTATCTTCAGCCGCCACTACATCCACGGAACGTAAAGTTTCCAGCGCACGGAAAGTAATGTCACCTAAATTACCAATGGGCGTACCCACAACAAACAACTCTGACACAGTACAAGTATAGCGCCAATCGGGTTTTAAGGCAAGAGTGATTTTAATTCACAGGCCTTTTAGTCAAGACCTCCCAGACTGCAGGAAAGGGGAATTTCTCCCGTGTAACCGTTAAAGCCTACCGCAGACCTCCAGGCATTCCCGTCAACGGATAACCAGCTCCAGCAGTGAAGCACAAGTCCTTCTTTTGTGGTGATTACAAGTTCTTCTCCGGGTGCAAGGTTTTTGTCCAGAATCTTGTAGTGGTCCACAGACTTAATGCTGAAGTCCAGTGTTTTTTTAACTTCATTATTCTGCTTCTGGGCAAAGAGACGGTTCATTACAGACGAAGAATTATCTACTGAAGCCTCAGTCCAGGTAACTGCTGCATGCACGGACATATCTTCAAAGAAAATTGTTATTTCAACATTAAAGGTTCCAAGACCACTGTCATAATCATCATCCCAATCGGGGTAAATTATTACGGAATTGTAAGCAAGAGGAACTTTTTTGTATTTTGTGCCATTCTCTTTATCAAGTTTTTTGTAAAGGAAACCGCTGTCCCCCTTACTTTTTGAAAGGGAATCGTAGAAGGCTTTTAGTTTTTCTGAATAAGCGTTGGTTCTGTCTGCTTCCACCTCTATTTCTTCAGAATACTTTTTTGCTTCACTGCGCTGAAGATCCCACATTTTCTGGCTTAAGCCGTATGAGGAACTTTTTCGCACCTGTTCTGCAAGAATTTCTGCAGTTTCATCATCCATGTCGGGGTTCTGGGAACGGACGAGTTCAATCTGTGTTTCTGCAAGATCAGACAAATCGCCCTTACCGCTTTTTTTGGAGGAAGACTTTGGTTTTTCTGCAACAGGTTCATCTATTCCTTTCATGGCATTCAGCACAAGACTGGAATTTGCCTTTACTGCTTCATAGTCCTTTGAGTTTACGTTTTTCCTTAGTTCTGCAAGGGGGTCCATTCCCATAGACTTTAACAGGGCAAGTGACTGGGCATCTGCTCCGCCCATTTCATCTTCTGCCATAAGAAGGGTTGCACACTGAGTGAGCATGGCATATTTTTCTATACTGTTTGGACCTGAGATTCCGTTTTTCAAAAGAACGGCTTCTGCCTGAACTTTCTGTTCTTTTGTAGCAGAAGTAATTTCTTCTTCGTAAAGTCCAAGGTCAGCAAAAGAGGCATGAATGGAGTTTACATTTTTTGCCCAGTTTTTAATGTCACTGGAAGTAAGGCCCGTGCTTTTGGGTTCTGCAAAAACTAATGCTGCCAGGGAGAGCGCAAATAAAAAAACCGTCAATTTTTTTGTAAAATACATGTAAAACCTCCAGATACTAATAAATAATATCATAACTCTGTAATGTTTTCTTGTCAAAAAAAAGTTTGATATGGATGATTTTTTCTCCGATAAGAAGAAAGAGGAATTTATATGGAAAAAGAAAAGCCCCTGCTTGAGATTAAAAACCTTACTGTGAGTTTTCGTACCGGAAAAGGAATCGTTCATGCGGTGAGGGGGGTAAACCTTAACCTTCACAAGGGAGAGACCCTTGCCCTGGTGGGAGAAAGCGGAAGCGGAAAATCTGTAACTGCCAAAGCCGTCATGGGTCTTGAAGCTGCAAACTCAATCATAGAAAGCGGAGAAATCTGGTACAAGGGAAAAAACATTCTCTCCTTTAGTGAAAAAGAATTTAACCGCCTGAGGGGAAACGAAATCACCATGGTATTCCAGGACCCTCTTTCTGCTTTAGACCCCATTGTAAAAATCGGACCGCAGATAACGGAAGCCACAATTCTTAATGGAAAAACAAACCAGAGGCTTGCAGGAAAAAACATAAAAGGCCTGCTTTCTGAAAATAAAAATCATTTTTCCGCCACACAATTCAGTCAGCTAAAAAAAATTGTAAGGCACACAGAAAAACTTTACACTGCCTACTATAAATCTCTTGACCCAAAAAAAATTGAAATTCTTGATGCCATAAGTTTAAGCGAAGGAGCCCCGGACTTTTTTGAAAAAATAAAAAATCTTCTTGCTCCAGACTTTTCTTTTCCAGAAGAATGTGAAGGTTTAAAAGAAAAACTCATTAACCAGATAAAACGCAAGTCCTTTAAAATCACAAAAAAAATCGCCTACTATAAGGCACTGGACATTATGGAAGAAGTGGGAATAAAAGATGCAGCCTTAAGGTTTAAGCAGTACCCCTTTGAATTTTCCGGTGGAATGAGGCAGAGAATTGTTATTGCCATAGCCATTGCCGCAAACCCGGAACTTCTTATCTGCGATGAACCCACTACCGCCCTTGACGTTACCATTCAGGCACAGATTCTTGAACTCATTAACCGCCTTAAAGAAAAAAGACAGATGAGCGTTCTTTTTATTACCCACGACTTAGGCGTTGTAGCAAACATTGCAGACAGGGTTGCCGTTATGTATGCGGGAAAAATCGTAGAGAATGGAAATACAGACGACATCTTCTACCACCCGGCTCACCCCTACACCTGGGCACTTCTTTCTTCCATGCCTGACTTAGACACAGAAGATGCACTCGAAGCAATTCCCGGCACTCCGCCAAACCTGCTTGAAGTTCCAAAGGGAGACGCTTTTGCTCCCAGAAACAAATATGCAATGCAGATAGACTTTGAAGAAGAACCGCCTCTTTTTACCATAAGCGAAAGTCACAGTGCTGCCACCTGGCTTCTTCATCCTGACGCCCCCAAAGTGGAACTGCCACAGGCCCTGCAGGAAAGAATTATCCGCATGAAAGAAAGGGCAAAGGAGAGAAACAATGCGTAAAGAAAAAAGTCTTGAACCCTTTGATGAAAAAACAGATCCTCTCCTTAGGGTAGAAAACCTTAAACAGTACTTTGGTAAAACTCATGCAGTTGACGGAATAAGTTTTTCCATTAACAAGGGAGAAGTTTTTGGTCTTGTGGGAGAAAGCGGCTGTGGAAAAACCACCACGGGGCGTTCGATTATAAGGCTCATAAAACCCAGCGGAGGAAAAATCTTTTTTAAGAACAACCTGATTAGCGAAGGAAAACCTGACCCTTCCCTCCTCACAAAGATTCAGATGATTTTTCAGGACCCGGTTACTTCCCTTGACCCCCGCATGACTGTTGGAGAAGTGATTGCGGAAGGCCTTTACATAAGGGGCATGAAAGACAAGGCAGAAATTAACAGGCGTGTTTCCCATGTGCTTGAAAAAGTTGGCTTAAGGCCGGACTATGCCGACCGTTACCCCCATGAGTTTTCAGGCGGACAGAGGCAGCGGGTAGGAATTGCAAGGGCCATCATCATGGAACCGGAACTCATTATTGCAGACGAACCCATTTCTGCACTGGATGTTTCCATAAAAGCACAGATTATCAACCTGCTTAACGACTTAAGAAAAAGCATGGGTCTTACCATACTCTTTATTGCCCACGACCTTTCTGTGGTAAAATATTTTTCTGACAGAATCGGGGTTATGTATAATGGAAGAATTGTTGAACTTGCTTCTTCAAAACGTCTTTTTGAAAATCCCCTTCACCCCTACACAAAAAGCCTGCTTTCTGCAATTCCGCTGCCCGACCCTGACTACGAAAAAACCCGTGTACGCCTGGTTTACAAAGGAAGCGGGACTTCTGCTACAAACAGTCAGTTAAAAGAGGTGGAAAAAGAACACTGGCTTCTGGAGGAAGAATAAGTGAAGTTAAAATATTTTCTCCGCTCACTTTTATTTTTACTTCTGGCAGTGATTATTACTCTTGCCGTTGCTTTTTATGAAACAAAAACTTCTTCTGCCTTTACCCTGCTCAGTGCCGTATGCGACGGAACTTTTGTAAGTGCAGTCGTGCTCTTAGCCTGGGGACTTTTTTCTTTTATCATAAACAGGGGCGCTTTTGACAGCCTTGCCTTTGCCTTTACAAAAATTTTCTCCCGCTTCAAAAAACAGGACTCTTCCTCTGACGACTACTATAACTACCTGCAGGAAAAAAAATCCCGCCACAAACACGACCTCTCTTTCCTGATCCCCGTAAGCACAGGCCTACTCTCCCGTCTGGTAAGCATTTTCACCCTATGCTCCCTGTGAACAGGGCAAAAAGAACTGGAAACTGTATTTTTACTTTTTGCCCCATTCTGACCCTTGCACTTTACTCCCACAAGTTGTATACTAAACATCTGTCTGACAAAACAATTACGGTTCTGGATCTTCTGGATTTAGACCTTAAAGGACACAACTCTCTAAACATCCGCTGCATCGCCGGACGCAGGGGACTTTCCCGTGCCCTTACGGTGCCAGACATTAACCGCCCCGGACTTGCACTTTCCGGCTTCTTTGAATCCTTTGCCTACGAACGGGTTCAGATTCTTGGTCGGGGAGAAAATGCCTACCTTCAGAAACTTCAGGCAGAAAACAATTACAGCACGATTGAACGCATTCTTTCCTACAATGTGCCCTGCCTTGTCTTTACCCACAGAATTCAGCCTGTAGAAGGACTTCTTGCCATTGCAGAACGCGAAGGCTGCCCCATTTTACAGACAGACCTTGATTCCACAGAGTTTTCCCAGAGACTGCTCCGTGTATTTTCCACCATGTTCGCCCCCCGCAAAACCATGCACGGAGTTCTGGTAGAAGTATATGGTCTTGGCATTCTGCTCATGGGTGACTCAGGCGTTGGTAAAAGCGAAACCGCACTTGAACTGGTAGAACGCGGACACCGCCTTGTAGCAGATGACAGTGTAGAAATCCGCTGTGTAAACGGTAACTCAATCATGGGTCAGGGAGCCAACAAGCTAATCAGCCACCACATGGAAATCCGTGGTCTTGGCATAATCAATATTTCCCAGCTCTACGGCGTAGGTGCAGTCCGTGAGCAAAAAGAAGTACAGCTGGTAGTAAAACTGGAAAACTGGGACCAGAACAAAGTGTACGACCGTCTTGGAACAGAAGGCCACACCATGGATCTTCTCGGAGTGAAGATTCCTTACATTGAAGTGCCTGTCAAACCCGGACGAAACCTTCCCATCATTCTTGAAGCAGCAGCAATGAACGAAAGATTAAAGAGCATGGGTTACTACTCTGCCCGCGACTTTAACCAGAACGTTCTTAAATGGCTAGAAACAGGAGAAGCTCAAGCGGCTTACTACGGCAGCGAGGACTCCTACTAAAAATATCAAGACAAAAGGAAGTACACAGTGATTGAGAAAATTCTTACCGTAAGAAACAGAGCCGGCATTCACGCACGCCCCGCAGCACTTATTGCCCAGACCGCAAATAAGTTCGCTTCGGAGAG
>JAEEKM010000246.1 GCA_016282455.1 Treponema sp.
AACTATGTTTTCTCCACCACTAGTGTTGTAATGATGAAGGGAACAGCCTGCATTAACTTTATCTCCGTCTTCTACAGAAGTTCCGTTGGCAGCTGAAACCTGTGAACAGGAAGTGAGTTTAATTTTTTCATTCTGCTGTTTTGTAGAAAGATCCATCTTTAAAGAAGTAACTGTGTTCTCAAGATAAATGTAGTATGTCCAGGGCCTGTAAACACCGTCGCTTCCGCCTGCATTTCCTGCGCTCAGAGAATAACTTACTGTAGAAAGATCCGGTTTTACAAACTTATAGGTTACTCCGCAAATGGTTACCGTGGTAGTTCCGTTTGGAAGATCTAAAGAAGAAGTAGTTCCTGTCTGAACCTGTCCTAAAGTAAGGGTGTAATATTCATCAGAAGCATCATTAAGGTAAGGGCATTCTCCGCTTACTTTAGAAAGTATTTTTTTATCTGTGTTGTAACCTGTAAAATCTTTATTTTCACTTCCGTTATTGTATGCGGTGTTTTGTGCCGTGTAAGAAACAGTAGCATCTTTGTTTAGGGGGCGGAAGTAAAAATCAAGCTTGTCTGCAAAAGTTGTAACGTTTACGGTTTTTCCTTCGGTTGTGTATGCGACTTTTTCCTCCGTCAGCTGCCTTAAAATTTCAGAAGTTTTATTTTTTCCGTCTGCATTTTCATTTTCGTAAGTGGCAACCACTACAAGGGCTGTAAGACTTTTGTTTTTCTTTCCTGCCTTTACGATTTTAACTTTGTGGTAACTTGTATCTGAACGTTTTTCTTCTTCGTAAGTTCCTGAGTCAGAGATGTGATAGTAGGCATCACTTACAGTTTTTACCCAGAGAACTTTTGTAAGGGTTTCAACAGAACCTGTATCTGTCATTTGAACAGTGCCTGTTACTGGAGAAGAGTTTTGTACTGCTTTTGTAAAAGAGTCACTCCATTCGTCAGGAAGAATTCCGTCACTTACACTTATTCCATAATAAGCAACAGTTCTTTTGTTTGAGGGAATGGCAGTAAAGGTTACTTCTTCCACATCCACGCGGGAGTCTGCACTAAGGGTCATGGTGTATTTTGCACCAGAGGCTGCGGTTCCGCCTGTATAGGAGTTGTTAAAAGCAAAGCCCTCCACTCCCTTTTCAAAACCTGCTTCGGGGGTAAAGGTTAAGGAAGAAAGACTTGTGTCTCCGTCCTCCGGCTTTTCTACATAAATTGTATAAGTGCGGCTTACCTCGCTTTCATCAGTGACTGTAAAGGAAATGCGGGAAGTTCCTCCGACAAGGGATGCAGTCATTCCTTCAACCCCGGGAACTTCTCCGTACTTTGTAATTACATTTATATCAGAAATCTCTGCATCCAGAGACTGGGCAACTGCCGCAAGAGAAATTTCATCTGCTTCTTCATCAACTGTGAGGGTGTAGATACTTGTCAGAGGATCAAAGTCAGGAACAAGAGAAACTTCTTCCGTCTCCTCCCCGCTTTTTATGGAGACAGAAAGTTCCTGTAAAAGAGAATAACTTCCCTGAGAAGAAGATTCTGAATATATGTTTCTTGTAAGAATTATTTTGTAGAGACTGCTACTGCCTTCTCCGGAATCTATAAAAGCAGACACTTCTGTTACACCATAAGGAATCACAGCGCTTATTTCATTACTTTCACTGTCACCGCTTTTTGTAAAAGTTATTTCATTGGAACAGTCACTTTCGCTCTGACCTGTAGGGAAAGTTCTTGTCATGCTTTCTCCGGTTATGTCATCCGTTACAGTTTCAAAATCCATTATAAGAGAAAACTCTTTTACCTGCGTTACAAACCAGGTAAGGCTTGCATCAGTGTCTGCAAGATAGCAGCGGAACTTCATTCCTTCACTTCCGTTATCTTCTGCACTTATGTTCAGGGGATAGTCACTCGTACCGCTCTCATACTGAATGTGATTGTAGGCGTAGTTATCTTTTGCACTAAGGGCAACAAGGCCCCTGTCTGTTACGGTGCTTAAATATCCGTCGGAAGAAATAATGTTCACGCTGGCGGTAACTCTTTTTTTCTTTAACACTACTTCGTAAGTTGTCTGAGAATTTGAGTCAGCAAGGGAAGTGACCGTTACATAAACAATAGTTTTTCCATAAGGAATGTTTCCGCTGCAAATAGAAATGCCTTCTTCTCCAGAGTCATCCGTAAGGGAAAGGGTGCCGCTTTCAAGAAGATCTATTTCTTCTTCAAGGTCAGAAAATTTTCCTCCGGTCTGAAGGGTGTAGGTTACTCCGTCAAAAACATCTTCGTGTAAATCTGCCGTGTATTCCTGAACCTGAACCGCCTTCCAGGAAACTTTTGTAAAATCTGCCTCCTGTGGACAGAAAATTATTTTTTCAGGATCGTTTGCACCGGTAAGGCCTTCCACTGTGTAAGATAAAGTTTCGGGATTATAGTCAATAAGGTTCCCCTCTTTTCCGTTTGCAAGAACTGCAAGACCTGTCTGGTTAAGATTTTTACTTTCGCTTTTTGCCGCAGTTGTAATGATGTAGCGTTTGGTAAGAAGAATTTTATATTCATTTACAAAAGGAAGAAGCTGACCGTTTACATCTTCATTCCAGGCGGTAATTCTTGCGCACACTTCTGTTACTCCGTAGGGCAAATCGGAAGTAAGCATTTCTTTTCCATTTCCTGTGTAGCGCATGAAGGGATTATTTTTTGTATAGCTTTCGTCTTTTGAAACAAAATCAAAGTCTATGGCTTCATCCAGAGAAACAAGTGTCTGGTCTACAATTCCTCCGTCAGAAGAATTTGAATCCCACACCGGTTCATATTTTTTTATCCAGCGGGCAGTCCACTCGAGTTCTGCATCTTCATCCAGAAGATAGCACTTAATCACAATAGGATCATCACGACCTGTTAAATCAAGAGACGGATCTTTTCCAGTGGAATCTCCCACCTCATATTCATAGGTTGTACTGCTGTATTCAATTGCATTTCTGTCAGGAGCTGTCTGTTTTATTACAACCAGTCCGTGGTCAGTTATGTTACTTGCATTAGAAGAATCTGCAACATTGATTGTGTATTTTTTTGTAAGGACAATCGTGTACTCGCTTTTGTATGCACCGTCATCTGACAAAACAGAACAGGTAACAACTGTTACTCCGTAGGGAAGATCTGCTTCAACGGCATCGGCACCTTCAACATTTACTTTTACAAGAGAAACTTCTTTTTCGCTTTCAAGTTTTTCTGCAGTTTGGGAAACAAGGCGTTTGTACACAACTTCATTTCCTTCACTGTCACTTGTTTTTTCTACAGTCTGCCCCGCAGTATAGGCCCAGGTCTGTACGGCAGTCCAGGTAACTTTTGCGTGGGAATCATTTACAAAACAGCGGAACTCAAGAGGATCATCTTTTCCAACAAGGGTCTGTCTGCTTCCGTTAGTGTAATCCGCAGTAAAGTCATTATAAGAATCAGGCACGCTTCCTACAAAATAAATTTTCTGTGACTCATCATAAGTAATCTGGTTGTGACTTCTGTCTGTGTTTTTTATAACTACAAGTCCGCTTGTAATGTCTGTATTTGAACTGTCGCGAGGGAGCAGTGAATCGTCTCCTGTTTTCTGACTTCCGTCTTCGTTAAAAATATTTTCAAAAAGATTTGAACAGGCAGATAAAACCACTGTCTGTGTAAGGGCTGCTGTTCCACAAAGAATAATTGCTGCAATTTTTCTGATGTATTTTTTCATCTGTATCTTCCTTTGAAAAATCTATTCATCAATTTTTGTTACGATAAATTCAACCCGGCGGTTTTTCCACCAGTTTTCCCTGTCTTTCCATTCTGCAATGGGATTAGCACCACCGCGGCCTACAGAAGAAATCATGCTTTTCTCAAGGCCACGCTGTATGAGCATGTCCATAATTGTTTTGGCACGGAGTGTGGAAAGGGGAATAAGTTCCACCAGGTTTTCCCGCTCAGTGTTTGTTACGTTGTTTGCATAGCCTTCAACAGAAACTTTTACTGAACCATGCATCTTAATCTGACGGGCAAGGGAATCA
>JAEEKM010000247.1 GCA_016282455.1 Treponema sp.
ACCTTTTGTAAATATTCCCCTTTCCTTAAGTGCAGGTGACTGGATTTATTTTGAGTGCCCTGTTGAAGTGGTGCGAAACTACTGGGCAGTAAATGAATCTGTAATGCCGCTGAATTTTCCATGGGATCCTCAGTATTCTTTTAAGTCTTTTAACTTTCACTTTCCACGTAATGCCTGTATGTGTGTAAGTTTTCCTTTCTACGGAACTTACTTCTGGAATCTTCAGGTTGGAAAAAGTTCCCTTCAGTATGGGCGCACTTATAGTGACAGCATTATTTACTCCCGCTTTTTTGAAACAGATTTTTATGCCAAACTTTCACTTTTTTCTCCCCGCATTAAATATGAGGGAAGTGTTTCTCAGCTGGAAGTGAATAAGTTTCTGTATCTTCACAAACTGGATGCAAGACCATTTAAATGCCTTTCTCTTGGTCTTGGTGGCGGAACTTTAGTTAACGCTCCATTTGAGCTTCGCTTCCTTAATCCTTTTGTCATTCAGCATTCTTTTGCGGCAAGGGCAACTTACGGTGATTACAACAAGGGACTTGCTGACGGAAGTAATTATTCGTCTGTAAACTCACATGTCTCCCAGCTTTTTTTTGCAAGCCTTGATTATGTGCCTGTAAAATCCCTTCTTTTTTACATACTTTATACGCAGAATGAAATTCAGTCTGCTTCTGAACTTAATACTGTCTGGGGAAAGCTTCTTCCGAACAGTTTGGGCGTGCAGGCAGGTTTTGATTATTCCCTTCATCCTTCTTATGACTCAATTCTTACTTTTGGCATTGAAGGACTTTACCTTTCTCCCTACTGTTATGTGCGCCATGAGTTGGGTAACAGTTTTGTTCGTTCCCGTGTAGATGAACTTATGGGGAATGGAAAAAAAATCTGGTCCTGGATTGGTTCTCAGTACGGTCCTGATTCTCTTGCCGCTTCTGCCTATGCATGTTTTGCTAAGAATCAGTTTAAGTGCAGTTTTAGTTATGAGTTTCTTGCAAAGGGAGAGCAGGGTACTAATTTATTTTCTTATGTTGATTCAAATGGAAAGTATATTTATTACCCCACCTTCTATGGCGAAGAAAAGCGTTTTGCAAACTATGAGCAGGCGGTGGCGGCAGCAAGAAACATGTTCTTATCAGGTGTTTTGGAATACATTCAAACAGTTACACTGGGAGTAAATTATTCTTTCTATTCCTGGCTTCATCTTTTAGCATCTGCTTCCTATCGGTATATTATAAATTCAAATCATACTGCCGGAAACCTGGCACAGGGCTTTCAGTTTTCCATAGCAACAACAGTAAATATTATTTAAGGAGATAGATATGACAAAAGACAGAAAAAGATTTGTTCTTTTCTTTGTAATGATTTTCGCACTTTGCCTTCTTCCTGTAAATGTTTTTTCACAGGATTATGCCAGTGTGTATATTCACGATGAAGTCTATCACATTTTGCAGAATGCAGAATCCAGAGGACTTTGTTCTACGCTTCCATCCTTTTTCCCATATACGGAATCACAGATAAAAAAAGCAATTGAGGAGATTCTTGATTCGGAAGATAATCTTCTTTCTGACACAGAAATTTCCATTCTCAAGGCAGAACGTGAACGACTCTTAGGTCACAGTGACTGTCTTAACCTTGAGCGCGGTGAATATGGAATTGGAGTTGATTCTGAAGAAGACATCAACATGAATGTTGGTTTTAAACATGACATGCGTGCTTCAGGCGGACTTTATTCTAAAGCAGGAAATGCCCTCGGCTTTGATTTTACTCCCTACGCTTATGCAAGAGGAAACTTGGGAAAACATTTTTCCTACGACATTACGCTTTTGGGAACCATTACAAAGTGTCCCCTTAATCTTTTAGGCACTTACTGCATAAGAAGCAATGACGGTACTAATGCAGCCACTTCAAACTGGGGTGAAGCTGCTTACTACGAAAGCGGATCGACAGAATGGACTAATGCCAGCCCCAGTACAATAAATTCTTACGACAACATTGCTTTCCTTCCATTCAGTTACACAAAAGTCTGGGACGGTTCTGTTTATTCTCTTGCCGCAATCTTTAATTCAGAAGGCGGACTTGACGGCTGGCCTACTGCAGTTGCATACGGTTTTGGAATGTACTCAGAGATTTCTTCTTCTTTCCTCGATGACAGAGTCTTCCTCCGCATGGGACGCATTTTCCGCGAACTTGGCGGCATGGACAACGGTGCAAGTCTTGTGCTGAATAAAAGTGCCCGTCCTTTCCTTGGTATGGATGGAATTGTCTCTCTCTTCCCCTGGCTGCGCTTTTCTTTCCTTACTGGATTTATGGAAATGCCAAACCACGAGCACATCACAAACGAAAGCCAGTACACTTCTGCCACCCGTTATCAGAATATGTATTCCAATGACATGGTGGAAGTTTCATTTAAATACTTCGATGCCAACTTCGGTACATCCTGTATCTGGCCAAAGAGATTTGAACTGGGCTATGCCTATCCTCTCTTTAACAAAGTATTCTTCCAGAACAATGTGGGCGACTTTGACAACCTGAATATGTTCTTCAGCATGAGGGGTAAACTTCCTGGAGTTGGTTCCCTCTGGTTCTCTTTCTTCCTTGATGAAGTTTACGGTTTTAACAGAAAGAACGGTCTCCTTTCTGGAAGCGGCATGTTCACCTACGACCGCGCAATGTTTGCCCTGCAGGG
>JAEEKM010000248.1 GCA_016282455.1 Treponema sp.
AAAAACTGGACGCTTCTTTAGAGAACGATCTGGGTCAGATAAAAAATCTCTTCGGCTACGATTCAGACGGAGACAGGATGATTGACAGCGGCATAGGATTTCTTCTTGATAAACAGCTCACTTCCTGGGTTCAGTCAGGCGGAATCATAAACTCAAAAACCACTGCACTTGAGTCCCAGATAAAAAACACAAATACAAGAATCACAAAACTTGAGACTCAGCTTGATGCAAAGGAAGCAGAACTCAAGAGAAAATATGCAAGCATGGAAGGAGCACTGAACAGCCTTGAAGCCCAGTCTTCTTCCCTGAATAACTTTTCAAATGCCAGTAACAATAACAGAAGGTAGAAAATGGAACTTATAGTAAACGGACAGAAATTAGACATTACTCTGGAAAACGAACGCACCGTAGGCGAAGTACTTAAAGCTTTTGAAGAAGAAGCTGCAAGAAACCAGGCTACAACAGTGGGCATTACCCTTAACGGAAAAGATGTTTCTGCAGAGGATTTTGAAAAGGCAATTGCCACTCCCCTTTCTGACGACACAAAGATTGAACTTTCTGTAGTTTCACAAAAAGAAATAAAAGAGGCATTCCAGAAATCAGCCGACCACTTTACGGAACTCTCACAAAAACTTTCAGACGTGAGCCTTCTTTTACAAAGCGGCAAAGACAAGGAGGCTTCTGCCATAATCACAGAACTGGCCGCAGAAGTTGAATCTTTCTGTCACTCTGCAACCCTCAGTGCCCTCTTCCCCGAAACCTACAAAAGTGTTTCCATTGAAGGAAAAGACATCGGTTCTTTCTTTGAAGAACTTGCTCCCATTCTTTCTGACTTTGAAAATGCACTTGCAGACAAGGATACAGTTACTCTGGGAGACCTTTCTGAATATGAGATTGCACCGCGTCTCACTTCACTTTCTGATGCAATAAAGGCGAGTTTAGCATGATAGATCTTCTTGACCAGATGGGACAAACCCCGCTGGAAGCCCGGCAGAACAGTCTTCTCTATTCATTTATTTTCATTGCCATAATTGTTGTGGTTGCCCTGATGGGAGTGTACTTAGTCCTCCGTTATCTGGGAAAACTGCATTCTTCTAAAAAATGGATTGACGCCCAGAAAGCAAAACCCACCACAAAAAAGAATGTTGCAAGCTTTGCAAAAACTGCCGCACTGGAAGATTCAGAACAAAATCTTCTCTGGCTCATCTGTCACGAGAACGACATTAAAAACATAGAGTTTAATTACATGGACACTGCCATGATAAACTCCGTCTTTCATTCCACCTACCAGAAGTTTAAGGCCTCAAACTTACAGGACAAAATAAGCACTCTTTTTTCACTCCGCTATAAGATTGAAAAACTTGTTGCCCAGCGTTCTTCCATTTCTACCGCCCGTGCCCTGCAGGAAGGACAGGAACTTCTTTTTGTAGATGACCACGGTTCCAAGTGGATGCTGGAACTTACCAAAAAAGACGACAAGGGCTTTTACTTAAAAATGCCGCCGCAGATTACCCAATACAATCTTCGTCCCGAACAGCTTTCTAAAATAAAACTGGATGCTACCCTCAAAAACGACATGCACTATGCCCTTTACACAAGAGTCATCCGCTATGAAAACGGTAAGGAAGGCAACGACTACATGGTGGTTTCTTCTTCCATGACCCTTAAGGGAGAAGTACGCAGACGCACAAAACGTATGGCATGGGAAGGTTCCTGTCATTTTTCTGCAGTAGCAACTACCATAAAAAACGGAAGCACTAAATTTGAAGTGGCCGAAAAAAAATACAAGGGAATCCTTCAGGACATTAGTGCACACGGCTGCTGTCTTGCCTGTGGTCTTCCCATAAAAAAAGAACAGTTTATAAGCATTGAATGTGACTTTGACGAATACACTCACTTAGAAGCAATCGGTACAATTGTTGCAACAAAACACTCAAGCGACAAAAAGTACTACATTCTTCACATTAAGTTTGAAAAAATAACCAAGGCAACTCAAAACGCAATTTATGCTTTCATCTACGGTTACAACAAAGAAGCGGCAGAAGAAAACAAAGAAGAGGAAGTGCCCGAAATAAAGGATATTCAATAATATAACAAAATCCACCTTGACAAAAATACTTACGTCAATTAAATTGTAGAAAGTGGCCGTAAGGCAGAACAGATAGCACAAGGAGTACCTATCATGCTGGATGAAGATGATGTAGAATTCGCTTCCATGGCGGGTTTATACGATGAAGATGATTTTGACGATGACTTTTCTTCTGATGATTATGACGAAGACGATTACGACGAAGATGAATTCAGCGAAGATGATGAGTACGACGAATCCTTTTCTGACGGAATGGAAGACGACTTTGATGAACCCTATGATGACCAGGAAGCAGAAGACGGATACGACAACCGCATCCGTGGATTTGATGATGATGACATGTACAATGACGACGAGGAAATAGAGGAAGACTCTGACCCCGCCGACATGGATTTTTAGTCAAAGAATTCAGTTACCCTTTAACTTAGTGCCCGCGTGCCACAAACGTTCAAGATCGTAGAAGTCGCGGGCATCTTTACTCATAAGATGTACAACAATTGAACCAAGGTCTACAAGGTTCCATTCGTTTCCCTGCTGGGTTTTCTGCACAGTTTTATGAATCTCAAGATCATTTGCAGCGGCATATTCTTTTACCTGACGGTAAAGTCCCTGCCAGTGGGTGCTGCTGGAAATTGTTGCAATTACAAAATAATCTGTCCAGCTGTTGAGTGCAGAAACGTCAAGGACAACAACATCCTCTCCCTTTCCGTCTTCCAGTAGATTTCCTATTGCCACTGCTTTTTTTGCAATTTCGTTAAGTTCCTGTCCTTCCATTTTATATGGCCTCCAATAGTTTATTCGCTTTCTGTATTTTCTTCGTCAGTCTGGGGCCGGTAGCCTCCCCTTACATAACGACCATCAAAATCTTTTCCTAAAATAAGCGTAAAGTCAACCTCTGCCGCCGCCTCCAGGTCTTCTGCGGTAGAAACGCTTTCTTCCACAATATTGTAACAGGTAATGAAGTTTCCCAGTGCCTCAACTGCTTCTTTGTTACCGATGTGGTTTATGATAATTGTGTGCTCATAGTCATTGCGGTCTGCATTTATGGCCTGAAGAATATCATAGCCTGCGTTCTGCAAAAGTGCGGATGTATTGCGGGCAAGTCCCTGGGTAGCAGTTCCGTTTTGAATTTCCACAACATAAACCCGGGTTTGAATTTCATCGTTTTCGTTACGCAGCATGCTGATTCTCTGACGGACCACGTCTTTAATAAGCTGACCGTTGTAATAGGGGAACAAAAGTGGCTGGTTGTCAACCGTTCTTAAAGTTCCTGTAACGGGCAGCGGAGAAAGGCGCTCAGTGTCTACATAAGAAATCTGTTCGAGCAGGGTGTAAAAGGCACTGTCATCTATGTTTGAACTGAACTTAGACGCAAAGGCAGAAAAATTCTTTTTGTTAAAGATGACGCTTCTGTTTTCTTTAAGGGCAGAAAGAAGGGCAACCATAACATTCTGTCTTCTGTCTTCCTGATCAGAACTGCCTTCATAAGGAAGGGAATATTCTACGTAAGTCTGAATTTTGTCTCCGTCTAAAGTAACGGCACCGCTTGGTAAAAGCCAGCGCTCTCCGTCAGGGCCGGTTGCATCTACGGGAGAAGGAACAAACACTTTCATGCCGCCAAGCAGGTCTGTAAGAAGACCTAAGTCTGAAAGAGAAACTTCCACGGAAAAAGGAATTGTCTGGTCAATCAGTTTTTCTATTTCAGACCGGTAAACATCCATGCCCTTTTCACGGTAGATTGCATCAATGCGGTCTACACGGCCGAGACTCTGGTAAATTGCACCGGTATTACCCACTATGTCAAAGAGGGCACCCTTTTGGGAAGGGGAATAGTAAACAAAAACGTCTGTGGCAAGAACATTCCGTTCTTCGTCAGAAAGTACAAAAAGAACATCAATTA
>JAEEKM010000249.1 GCA_016282455.1 Treponema sp.
ATTTCTGCAATCAGATTTACTACAGATTTTGGTGTATAGAATTCTCCCTTACCTTTTCCTTCTTGAAGAGCAAACTTTGTAAGGAAGTATTCGTAAACACGGCCCATAATGTCGTTTTCTTTATCTGCATTTGTCTGAATGTTGTTTATTTCATCTAAGAGCGCTGCAAGCTTTGAAACATCAATTCCGAGGCGGGAATAATAGTGAGCTGGAAGCGCACCTTTTAGAGACGGGGGTTGTGTTTCTATTGTGTTGAGCGCTGTATCAATTTTAAGAGCTATATCATTCTGCTTTGCATTCTGCATGATAAATGACCAGCGACTTTCTTCAGGAACGAAGAAGACATTTTTCATCATATAAAATGACTGGACATTTATGTATTTTTCTTTTCCCTCTGAGATGAGTTCTGCTCGGCGAGCGTCAAATTTATCGTTTACAAACTTCAAAAAAATAAGACTTAGTACAACATGCTTGTATTCAGCTGGTTCAACAGTTCCTCGAAGTTTATCGCAAGCGCCCCAAAGAGCGTCTTCAAAGCTGACTTGTTTTTTTGCTTTTGCCATTTATTTAAACTCCATACGATTATTCTATCATAATACAGTGTCATAGAATGACACTTAAGAAAATATTTTCTTTTTATTCAGCCATCCAATATTGGTTCATTTATTACACAAATATCACAATTAAAAGATATACTACCTACGCAGATAAGTATTATACCATGTTTTAAGGCTTTTTGGGAACAAACCTCATAAAACCACAAGCTATCACCCACTCCCGTCCATTCTCTACCCCCAATACCGACCGTTATTGTGTCCGCAGATAGCCCGTAATCGTGTGTGCAGATAATGCAATTCTTTTAATATATTTTACAATTTGTAAATATTTTTTATTTTTAGTATTGACGTAACAAACTTTTTGTATTAAATTATAAGCAATGCGGAGGGGTCAGGCGGAAGTAGCGAGCTGCCTTGCAACAAAATCCTACGGTGTAATCCGTAAAAACGGTGGGTAATTATGGCTACAGAAATCGCAAAGTTTCTTAGGAAGTTGCGCATAGACAGCGACAAGAGCTTGGGCGATATGGCAGAAGACTTAAATCTTTCTGCTGCGTATCTTTCGGCAATCGAGAACGGCAGAAGAACTGCGCCGGAAGAAATGAAAGACAATCTTTTTGCAAAGTACAGTCTTTCGGAAGGACAAAAGCTTGAGTTTGCACGGCTTGTTGCAGAATCAAGGAAGAAGGTCGAAATAGGTCTCAAGGGTATTCAGGAGGACATTCTGCCTGAATATGTGGACACAGCTGTTATGTTTGCGCACGACTTGTCGCAGATGAATAGGCAGCAGCTTGCAGAAGTAAAGGAGTTCCTGCAAAAGCTGAAGACAGGTGAAAAGCCTATGTAGCATGGAGGTTTTACAAAAATAGCTGATCAAATAAGTGTAGTAGGTACGGTCATCATAATGATGGTTGTGGATTTCAAGAAAATGGCCGTTGAGTTTAAGAAGTTTTTTGGACTCGGCTCAACTCAAAAGTTCCCGGCGCTCAGCATTGCGGAAAGCAAACTCTGCATGGCTGACGACCGTTTTGAATTCAATGTGATTGCAGACTCGGACTGGAACTACAAGGACAGCGTTCAGGCTTATTACAAACATTCCGAAAACCGCCACGAAATCGGCATCAAGGAATCGGTTTACAAGAAAGCCCGTAATGGAGACCGAAGCGCACTTAAAAAAAATAAGCCCCTGTTTAATTGGCGTTAAACAAAGGCTCTGCATAGATTCACTGTAATGAATCCAAAACTGATTTTTCTATTATAGTACGAATCTATGCTCCCTGTCAAAGACTTTTTTTCTTGCGGAAGTGTTTAATGACTTTCGGACTCTGCCGTAAGTTTTGGCCTTGTGCCGTTCCGTTGTGTCCGGCTTTGACAAACTATCTTAACAGAGGTGGTTGAGGCAGTTGCAAAAAGGGCAAGGCCGCCACCACTTATAGGAGCATAGTAAACTATGGCAACTAAAACATTCAAAAACGCAGACAGCATTCTTAGCGTTACCCTGCGTAAAAATCAGTTCTCAACTGATGAAAACTCTTTTATTGGGCGTGTCACAAGAAACCAGGAAGCAGTGGACAGCCTTAAGGTTGACAAGGTTATCATCGCAGACCCTGCACCTGTGTTTGACAGGATAATCAACACCTTCAACCAGAACGAGAACCACATTCTTTCCAAGGGCAAGGGCGTGAAGGTAACAGGCAGCCGACTTAAGCTTTTGGGCAAAGACTCCGAACTTTTAGGAAAATCAGCGGTTCCAAAGCTCACACCCCCTTGAAAGCTTCGCATGATTTCCGTATGTCGCAGTTTTCGCAGATATGGCTGCAGAAGGTTCTTCCGTCCTTGAACTCTTTTTTTAAAACGGAGGGAGAAGGAGGGTCGAACTCACAGTTCTGGATTTTTTCAACCACCTCGCCCACTTTTTTACCGCAGATTCCAGAACGTCGTGACTGTGTTGAACAGGAACAATGGGATTCCAATTTGCCAGTGCATGTTCAAGTTCTGATGCATTGCCGTTTTTCAAGGCGTAACGCACATCCCTGGGCATTGATGTCGAAAGGACAAACGTACCGCC
>JAEEKM010000250.1 GCA_016282455.1 Treponema sp.
ATGGATACGGGAGAAATCTGTCTGGAACAGGAAATAATAGTTAAAGAAAAAACAAGAGATGTAAAAATGATGGAAAGATTTTTTTTCATTAACAATCCTTTTCTTCTTGAGCTGCTTCCAAAATCATATTATCCCTTTCCCTATAATACTTATAGTAAAGCCAGCGCTTAATGCCTTTAAGTTCTTCTCCAAAACAGGAATCTGGCAGGGAAGGATCCATTGCAGTCTGCTCAATTTTATAACTACCGTTAACCCGCCATCCGTTTAAAAGACCAATGCTGATTGCTTTCGAAGGACAGTTAAAAGAACAGCGTACGCAAAGGGCACACTTTGTTCCAAAGCGGAAGCGGTCTGCTTTTTCGTCATAGCGGATGTTGTCGTAGGGGCAGCCTTTTACACACTTCATGCACTTAACACACTTGTTCATGTCCACTTTCATAAAGGGGCCCTGGGCCTGTGCATAAAGCCATTCAATTCTGAAAAGGGGAACAAACCATCCCTTAAGGCGGCTTGTATGAACCTTCTCTTTTTTACCGCAGAGAATTTGTTCTGCATGAATCTTTACAAGTTTTTGTGCATAAAGCCATTCGCCCTTTACCATTTCAGGCGTATGTCTGAAAATCATATTGTAGGGCATGACATAATGTCTTTCGCTCAAAAAAGTAAAACCCTTGCGCTCTAAGATTTTAATGAACTTTTGTGAAGAATAATCATTAAAGTGAAGCCCCTCACCGCTTGTCTTAAAAATAAAGGCAGATTTTTTTTCACCGTCCGAATTTTTTACTGACGGAAGGGAACGGCAAAAGTCTACAAAAATTTTAGGTGCATTAAAACCATGAACCGGATAGGCAAAAGCACAAAGGTCATAATCGTTTGGGTCAGGAATTATTTTTTCTTCGCCTGTATTTTTTTCAAGATGCTCCACACTAAAAATGTTTACGTCGTATTGAGAAGAAAGATTTGTTCTGTAAAGTTCCGCCACCTTTTTTGTATTTCCGGTTCCGGAGAAAACATAGATGACGGCACGTTTTGTAAGTTCACTCATAGTTTTTTTGCAGAGACCAGAAGGTCATCGTCCTCGTGTTCGTCATAGGGGTATTCGTTATTCACTTATTATTTAGAATGAGTGTCGTACCAGACCTGCGCATAGCAGGGAATGCTTGCAGAAAGTTTGTCGTAATTCCAATTACTATCAGGCGGAAGTGGCTCACAGCAAACGGGACACCAGAACCCCGCTTTAAGAATTGCAAAGGGAGTTGACTTAAAACTGTGTCCGTTGTGGCACTTCCATTCAAGAGCGGTGTGGAGGTCTCCTTTTTGCATGGAAGAAGAAAGCACCTCTCCACCACGGAAGGCGGCTGCACTCTTCATGTCATTTATATCAAGTTCACTGTCTGCCTTTGATTCATCATAACCATGACTCAGTTTATAGCGTTCTGCTTTACTTTCGTCTTTTAAATCTGAGTAGTCAATTTTTCCTTCCGGAGTCTGACCTTTAGAAAGAACTGGAAATTTATCCCAGGTTTTAGGAAGTTCCTCATAAGCTTTCATTCCGCCCCAGAAGGCATCTATGCGGCCCTTCTTTCCAAGACGAATCCAGTTCTGCGGAGAATTGCTGTTTTTAAGAAGACGTTCGATTGCAAATTTTCTGATAAGTTTTGCAGGAAGGAGTTTTCCCAGTTTGTAATACCACAGCTGTTTTTCCATGCGCTTCCAGAAGTCTGCAGAACTTTCTCTTCTGTAATGAAGCCAGGAATCAAGCACATGTGTATCCGTGTACCAGACTCCATGAAAGTTACGGGGAATATTCCAGTGGGGTTCAAAAAACTTTTCTGCATTTGCACCCATAAGGGCAAAACCGGAGTTGAAAGTATCGTATCCTGTTTCACGGCAGGAAGCACCACCGCCGATGTTGTAATCGTTTCGCCAGAAACCATTCAGTTTACCGTCAATGTCGTAGTCAACAAGGTGTTCAATCATGAGGCCTGAGTCACTGTCTGTAATCCATTCAAAAGGAGCGTTCCAGCAGGTATGAAACATGAGTCCGTCATTCATGTTGTTGGCAAGAAAATATTTGTGATAAACTGCACTCTGTCTGAGCACCACCCAGTTTTTTAATCCGCTTTCAAGAACATAGCGTTCACCTTTTATTTTACTTGCAGAATAAAAATCATAGGCACTTCCCATAACAGGATCGCCCATTCTGCACCAGGGATGATGATAGTCTCTGTTACCATAAACGGCAACTGTTGAAATGTGAACATATTTTATTTCATCTGCACGACCGGAGTTTTTAATTGCATCTACAATTTTTACAGTACCTGTGTAGTTTACTCTGACTGTATTCTCCGGATTGTGATCTGCCTTAGGTGGAATAACCGCCGCACAGTGAACGACATAATCTGCATCTTCGATTAAATGGGAAAGAGCATGGTCGTCCTGCAGTGAACCCTGAATGATTGTGATTCTGTTTTTGCCTTTTTTTAGAAGTGATTTAAAAAAACTTTTTGCTGAATCTGGATTTCTAACAAGAAGACGAATGGCATAATTTTTTTCTGACTTTAAGAGATGGGAAAGCACCTCACCGCCCATGGCACCTGTCGCACCTGTAAGAGCGACCACATACTGATTATCTTTCATGAAAGCAGTATACAGGTTTTAAGTAGCATGGGCAATGGGAAAGGCTTTTCAAAAAAACACTTAGTGGTTTTGTAAAAACTCCACAAAAGATTTTTCTTCCAGAGGTTTTGAATAGAAGTAACCCTGGGCCTGATCGCAGTTGATTGAACGCAGGAAGTCCCGCTGAGTTTTTGTTTCCACTCCTTCAAAGACAGTCTGCTTTTCAAGATGCTTACTCAGATTGATAAGGATGGCAATAAACTTGGCCGCCTTTTCATCCATGTCGCCGTTTGATTTTGTAGAAGAGGAAAGAAAATCCCTGTCAAACTTAAGCACATCTACCGGAACTTTTGTAAGCATATTGAGGGAAGACTCACCGCTTCCAAAATCATCCATGGCAACAGAAAAACCTGCCTGATGCAAACGCTCAGTTACATCTTTAAGAGTATCATTGTCCATTACGGAACGTTCAAGAATTTCTACCTGAACTAATTCAGGCGGAATCTTGTATTTATTAAAGAGTTCCATAAAACGGCTCATAAATTTTTCAGGCTTATTGTGGTTGCGGGACATGTTCACGGAAATAGGAACAACCTTTTTTCCTTCCTTAAGCTGCTGCTGAATAAATGCAAAAACTTTTTCGTAAACATAAAAATCAAGATTTTTAATAAAACCGTTCTTTTCAAAAAGAGGAATGAATTTATCAGGAGTAATAATTCCCCTGTCCTTGGACTTCCATCTTACAAGCGCTTCTGCACCAACAACAGAATCATCAGAAAGAGAAACCTTGGGCTGATACATCACAAAGAATTCATTATCTTCCAGAGCTTTTTCCATGTGGAGTTCCAGAATATTTTCTTCACTGGCTTTATAAATTTCGCGTGAATTGTAAATGGAATACATGTCAAGAATATTATCCTTGATTGTTCCCTTTGCAAAAGAAGCCTGACCTATCAAATCCTTTATGCTCACATTCTCGTCATGCCCGGGTCTGAAAAAGGTAATACCGATTTTGGGGAAGAAAGGAACTTCATATTTTTTTATTTCTACCATTAAGGCAGAAGTTTCCTTTTGAAAAATAGACATTGCATTTCTAACATCGTTCACCTTAAAGAGACAATAGAACCTGTCTGCATAACCGCGGCCAATCATTCCATGATGGTTTCTGACAATTGTATTTAACAAAGTGGAATAGAAGAAAATTACTTTATCTCCAGTTTCAGGTCCAAAATTTTTGTTGATAAATTTGAATGCACGAATATCACAATCGGCAATCATAAATTTTGATTTAGGATTATGCTTAAGATAACGGCCCGCTTCCATTTCAAACTTTTGTCTGGTCCACAGATTAGTCAGGGAATCATAAACCACAGACACCTGCTGTCTTCTGTAGAATCTTTCCGTTATGTACATTTCCAGAAAAAGAAGAATGAAAAGAGAAATTAAAGAAATGACAATAACCGTTATGCGGGTTGTATTCTGCTGGGAATAAATTTTCTGCAGTTCTTTTTTTTCAAAACCGACGGATAGAGTCCAGCCGCAGTTCTCAATTTTAGTATAAAACAAATCAACGGGATTGCCCTTTGAATCTACAGTTTCTGCAAAGCCAGAACCTGAGGAAGAAATTTTATCTGATGAAAATAGTTTGTAATCTGAATTGGCAGGAACAAAAATTTCACCAATCATTTTTTTGTTGATACTGTAAATAAATCTTCCGGAACGGTCGATCAGAAAAACGGCACAGTTTTCACCGATAGAAACTTTCTCAGGCAAAACCTCAAACTTATCTAACTTAATTGAACCGCATAAAATACCAATCAGTTCACCATTATCAAAAACAGGCTCTTCAATAATAATAACAGATGCATCTGCAATTTCTGATTTGTAAATATCTGACACATAATACTGTTCATTTTCTTTCCAGTCAGTTTTTAAATAAGGACTGCCTGATAAATCCAAAACACTGCCTTCTGAAAAATATCCTTTTCCATCAGGAGTAACATAGAAGGTTGCACAAATGTCTTTGTGAATAAGATTTTTGTTATACTCAAGCCACTTTTGAATACGGGCAGTGTCTTTTGTCTTAAACATCTCTTCATCATAAATGGATGAAAGGGAAGTATGATAATTTTCAAGATAATAGTACATGGCATTGGAATAACCTTCCAGCACACTTTCGCAGGTAGAAAAATACTGTTTCTCTGCATTCTTAAGGGCACGGTCCATCACAAAATCAGTAAGAAAAAAAACAAGCAGCATTATTAAACCGCTTACCGCAAGAGTGGAAATAAATCGTGCTTTTGTGGGATCTATTATTTTCTTAACCTCTTTTTCCATACCCTACATTCTAACATAGAATTTTGAAAAGTGAACGATAATTTAATTATTTGTTTTAAGCACTATTTATTCATATAGGGGAGTCTGAAAGAAAAAAGTCGCCTTAAATGCGACCACAGGAAAAAGAACTTGTGTTAAATTAGGAATGCTAGTCCAGTTTGGACTCAATCAGCGCTGAAACTTCGCTAAGGGAAAGGTCAAAGAAACGGGCAATTTTATAAAGCACAAGCAGAGAGGGAAGTTTTTTACCATTCTCAATCTCTGAAACATACACCTGATGCGAATCAATTTCCTCTGCAAGCTTTTCCTGTGACAGGCCTTTTTCAAGACGTAGTTCCCGAAGAGCCTCGCCCACCGCTTCATTCATTGACATATATATAGAATAAAGTGAAATCGATTGAAAAGTTATAAACTATGGCTTATAATTTTAAGG
>JAEEKM010000251.1 GCA_016282455.1 Treponema sp.
ATGATCCTAATGATACAATAAACGGAAAAAACTGGTACGGGGCCTTTGATTCTGAGGGAGTATGGACCAGATTTCAGGGAAAGAAAGAAGACAGAAAGGAAAACAGGCCTGAGGCAGAAACAACGGTAATAAAAATTATAAAATCAAAAGAAAGATGTATTCTCTATGATCCTGCCTGTATTCTGCTGAATCCCCTTATCATATGGTATATGACCCTGTCAGGTGAACTTTACGGTCAGGAAAAAAGTGATACAAAAGCGATACTGGAAAAAATCAGGGAAGCCCTGTCAACCCTGAGAATGGAAAAAATAAATGAAGTATCATGTTCACGATCAGAAGAAAAAGAAACGTTAATTTATTACAAAGAAGTACTTGGTGAAATAGCCGGCAGAAATCTTAAAATAACAGGGAATAAGAGTGCAGAAGAAATTCTTGTTCATCAGAAAGAAGAAGAAACAATAAATGCCATAAAGAAAGAAAGCCTTGAATCTGAAAAAAAGATTTTTGCCCTTATAAATGAAAATCCCTTGATGATAGATGAAAAAATACTGGATGCTGTAGAAACCGGAAGGACAAAAGTCGCGCTGGACATTCAGGACAGAAAAGATGCAGAAAAAGCAGGTTTGAATGAAGAAGAAGTAATTTTTATAAAGGATAATGTTTTAAAACTTGAGGAAAACAGAAGGAGGACTTTTTTAAGGGCGGCTGTATACATTGTAAGTAACTGGGATTTTTATGGAAGCAGTGCTCTTACAAGAATTGACCTGTTTCGAAAGATATTTGACTTTCTGCAAAAAGGTAGTGACACTGCGATAAGCCTTGAAATGCCTCTTGACACCTTTATGGATGCGGAAACCAGAAAAGCAGCAGCCATAAAGAAAAGCCCCTCAGAGCTTACAGAATTATTACCGGAAGAAAACCGTCCATCAGCAATAAGATACCTTGAAAGTCTGCCTGAGCAGAAGGAGGAAGTGAGGAAAACTGTAGAATCTTCACTTAAAGCTGCATTGAAGAATTATAAAATGGTACGTGAAAGTTCAGGCTTAAATATAAAGGAATTCTTTGATTACGCAGTAAAAAATGCCGGTGGCAGCACGGGCTTTGAGCCGCCACTGACAGGCTTCATAACTTCTGAATCTCTGGCTTCCGGAAGAAATAACGGTACGAAAAGAATATACGTAAAAAGCCGTGTAAGTACAATCCTTGAAGAATCAAAGATTGCCCGGCTTCCTGAAAAAGAAGTAACGCTGTTTGAACTCCAGAAAAAATATGTACAAAAAACATCAGTAATAATCGGGAAGTCAGATGAAGAAAAAGACTGCCTCATAAAAATTACCGGTTTAAGCAATAGCAGCTTGAATGCTGGAGTTTTAGCGCTGCTCAGAAGAATGAAAGTATCAGAAAAAGACCAGCAGAATCCGGAAGTGATAAAAGCTTTGAGGGAATGCATATCTTCTGTCTCAAGTGAGAGAGAACTTGTAAAAGAGATGGGAAGAAAATTTAATCTGGAATATGACTTTACAGACCAAAAATCGCGTGAATACTTCGAAAAGTATGATGAGCGTGCAGGACAAATCGGAAAAGAAGTGCTGGACGAATGTCTGGAGAAAATCAGGAATAAAAAAAGAGAGATAAGTACAAAAGACATCATGGAAATACGTCCTGTGTACACTCAGGTAGAAACTGGTAGTGTCAGAAACGCACCAGGTGATAATCATTTAACACGGACTAAAGCCGTAAGGTTAAGTGATTTTAGCAGGAATGAACAGAAGAGCATTCTGAAATCAGCAGCCGGAAATACCGGTCGGTTGACAGATATTATTGTAAAGAAATACACAGAGAGAAAAGAGACGGCAGGACAGATTAATATGCCGGTTGTCACCACGGTTAAGCAGAATAATGGAACAAATTCTGACAGAAGGAAAAAGGTCAAACCTGAACTGCATGATAATCGAAAACAAACACAGACAATTCAGGAGAGTGTATTCTCTCCTGAAGAAATGCGCCTCAAGCGCATCAGCGCAAACTACGAGCATGACAAGGCCGTTCTGGCTAAAACTGATCCATTATTTGCAAGAAACCAGTTCTGGGATGTCGGACATGCGGAGGAGAGCGGGGAAGAAAATGACAGGGAAAAAATTAAGAAAGACACAAAACGCCTTGAACGATTAATCGACTCCAAATTAAAAGAACAGGGAGGAATTCGATAATGGAGATTTCAATATTTGAAATAAACATAGACAACAGATAAGCGACAAATAAGAAAGCAAATTATGACAAATAACGGAATACTGACAAAAAAAGAAGCGCTAGAAAAAATAGAAGAGATACTCAAAACTTTTGACGAAGAAGTTTATGGAAAACTTGATCGGGCAAATAAAAATGATGAAAAAATCAAGACGGTGACTGATAGCTTGATGAAATCTGCAAAGAAATCATTTGATGAAAAATTTAGTTATAAAGATGTTTCTTTAATATTCAATGCCTCTAAAAAACTTGCAGAAGACTACAAACTATCATGGCTTAATAAAAGATCAGCGGAAAACAGAAAAATTGAAAATAAAAAATTACGACTATTAAAT
>JAEEKM010000023.1 GCA_016282455.1 Treponema sp.
ACGAACGGGGTCAAGACCTGGCGTTTTACCTGCCATACGGCAAGTCTGCTACAGAAAGAGAGGGGCATAAACCCACTGCACACCTATAGCATGGAGCATCATTTTAGTGAAAAATCAAGGTTTAATCAAGGGATTTTGACAGGTTTCAGGGGAATAATTTGTGTTATAGTTATGTATTAGAATCTGCACTGCACTCCCGCGACATCTGTCACATCGAGCGCAGTCTTTTTGTCACATCGAGCGTAGTCGAGATGTCTATAAACGCTTATGGCAAAAAAAGCGAGTTTTCGCAAAGCGGAAACTCGTAGAGAAAGCGAAAGCTTTATCCTCACATCGAGCGTAGTCGAGATGTCTATAATTGTTTGCAAAAAAAACAATAGTAGATTTCTCCACTGCGCTTCGCTCCGGTCGAAATGAGGAGAAACCTATCGGTTTCTCTGCTAGTTTCCGCAAAGCGTAAACTAGCTGTAAAAATGAAAAACTGTAATTTACCTTTCACAGTGGATGAAGGTCAGTTCGTGCTTGTTGTAGTTTAGGTGCAGGATGCGGGAGTCTGGAATGGAGGCAAATTCTTTTACTAAAGGCCAGTCAATCTCCCCCTGCATTTTTATGGTACAGATCATGTTCTTTGTTTTACCGCTGGAAAGCCACTTTTTTATCCAGTCAAGCAGTCTCTCCGGGTAACAGATTACGTCAGAGAAAACCCAGTCAAAGTTTCCAAGTTCTTCCGGTGTAAGGGTAAATGCATCGTGGGCCCGAAAGGTTACCAGGGGATTATTCATTAACTCAGGAACAAGTTCCGACCTGTCAACGGCCAGCACCTGTGAGCCCAACCCCTGTAAAACCCATGTCCAGCCTCCGGGACAGGCACCTGCTTCAAAACACCTGCCGCCGCCGTGTGGTAATTCAACACCAAAGAAATGCCGGGCCATTACAAGAGCTTCCTGAATTTTAAGATAAGCCCTGCTGGGAGGGTTTTCATGGTCTTCTACAAAAGTAAGGCTTCCGGCCGGGAGGGCAGTATTTGTCTTTGCAGAAGCCACAAGAGTATGTTCGTCAAGCAGAGTGTAAAGTCCGATAGGCGAAGTGGGAATGTCAAAGGGAAAGGTCTTTGGCTTTAGTTTTACAGGTGGTAATTTTTCCTGCAAAAGGGAAGCCCGTCTGAAACAGGTGTACTGGTAGGGAGCCCAGGAACGCTGAATTGCCCTTAAAGCAGAAGAAGCATCCCCAATGGAATCAAAATGAACGAGAAAAGGTTCTTCCATAACGCATCTTGCCCAGTAAGGAAAATCAGTGTCAGTGCAGGAAGGAAGATAAAGCAGGTCTCCCCAGTCAGTGCGGTCAGATAAATCTGCATTAAAACGGGAAATAAGTTCTGACTCAAGCAGACTTTTCATTTCCGGGAATGGAAGAAAGATTTTTCCTTTGAGGGATTCTGTGGTAAAAGCCATGATACTACACAAAACTCACGGAAGATTCTATTAAGAGGTCTGAAACATCAGCAGGATTTTTCTTTGCCTCATGAAGTTTGTCAATAAAAACCTTTAACTGCGGGGTACCAGGGGAAGGAAGAAAACTAAAACCCACAAAAGTCATGGACTGTTCGTCTTCATTCATCCACTGGGGGTGGCAGGTAAGTTCAAGGGAAACAAGTGTGTCTTTGCCAGTGAGCTTAAAAACCAGGTTGTAATCCCTTTCCATGTCCGGTTTTACTGGAACTGGAAAATGGACCCTGCAGCCTGTAAGAGAAATGTCATCAAGAACTGCAGGAAGGGCACAAAGCTCGGAGGCTTCTACCCGACCCATATTCTCATAACGCTCAGAAAGCCTGTTTTCACGTTTCATGATTAAAGTATCCAATTTTAAAGCATTTCAGTCAAGTATAGGCAGGTCATATAAGTTAGATTAATCTAACCATTAAAGGACTGCCCTGAGAAACTGCTTAAGGCGTTCACTTTTGGGAGAAGTAAAAATCTCTTCGGGGGTACCGCTTTCTGCAATGACACCGCCGTCCATAAAAAGAACCCGGGTGGCTACTTCTCTTGCAAAACCCATTTCGTGGGTAACAACTACCATGGTCATGCCTTCGTCAGCCAGGTCTTTCATAAGGGAAAGCACCTCCCCTACCATTTCGGGGTCTAAGGCACTTGTAGGCTCATCAAAAAGAATAACCTGGGGATTCATGGCAAGGGCACGTACTATTGCAATGCGCTGCTGCTGTCCGCCTGAAAGCTGAGAGGGAAAAGAATTAGCCTTATCTGCAAGACCAATGCGTTCAAGAAGTTTCATTGCCTTTGCATCAGCTTCTTCCTGAGTCTGAAGTTTTAGTGTAACCGGTGCAAGGGTAATATTTTTGAGCACGTTCAGATGGGGAAAAAGATTAAAGTGCTGGAAAACCATGCACATCTGGGCGCGCACTTTATTGATGTCTGTTTTTTTGGAAGTAACATCAATTCCGTTAAAAAGAATGGTACCGGATTCGGGAACTTCCAGCATGTTAAGACAGTGGAGGAATGTACTCTTTCCAGCCCCGGAAGGACCTATAATTACAATCTTTTCGCCTTTTTCTATTGAAAGGTCAATGCCGTTTAAAATATGCAGGGAACCGAAACTTTTTCTGAGTCCTTTAACTTCTATCACTTTGTGCCATCCTTTTTTCGATAATACCGAAGAGACGGGTTAAACCCACAGTTAAAAGAAGATACACCAGGGCACAGGACAAAAGCGGAATCCATGCGTTGTATGTTGCATTTCTTATGTTATCGCAGGCTTTCTGAAGATCCACAACCGCAATGAAACTTGCCACCGAAGTCTCTTTTATGAGGGTGATAAATTCACTGGTGTAGGTGGGTAAAATTGCACGGAAGGCCTGGGGAAGGACAATCTTTTGCATAGTCTGCCACCATGAAAGCCCTAGGGAACGTCCTGCTTCCATCTGACCGCCGTCTACCCCCTGAATGCCGGCACGGAAAATCTCAGTACAGTAAGCCCCTGAGTTTAT
>JAEEKM010000024.1 GCA_016282455.1 Treponema sp.
AGTGCAGAAGACCTTTCTGAAACTCTCTTCCAGAAGTCATCTTTTGCAAGTCTTGATAATTCTGACTATGTGATTTAACAGAAAACTACGCTGGTGGAGGCCCCCCGAAACCAGCAAAGTTATTCTTCCCGTGTACACAAAACAAGGTGGTTTCGACAGGCTCAACAACCAAGGCTCTCGAAATGACCGTGTACACAAAATCCGAAACTTGTATTTTTAACAGAAAACTACGCTGGTTGAGGCACTCGAAACCAGAGTGGGGGGTTAGATAAAGACGTAGTTCTCGTCCAGGGCATGGTTCACCAGCTGCTGAACTTTGTTCCCCTGTGTTACAAATATTTTTGTAAGGAGAACATTCACCCTCTCTCCAATCTGAACGGCTTCTTCGTCAAGACGGCGGGTTGCAATTACTTCAGAGTTATGAATGAGAACACGAAGTTCAATGTGGGTTCCGCGGAAGCATACATCTTTAACAATTCCTTCATCCGAAGAAACCGTGTATTTTTCTTCCTCAGTTTTTTTACTGATCTTAACAAACTCAGGTCTGGTAAAGGCAGAGTCCGCCCCTTCAATTTCATCAAACTTTTTAAATGCATGATAATCATTTAAATAACCTGCCTGACCAAAGAAACTTGCAGTAAAGGCAGTCTGCGGATTGCGGTAAATTTCAAGAGGAGTGCCCGCCTGTTCTACCCTGCCGTGGTTTGTAACAATAATCTGGTCACTCACTTCTACTGCTTCTTCCTGATCGTGGGTAACAAAAATACTTGTAATCCCAAGGTTTGCAATCATGTCACGAAGCCAGGTGCGCAGTTCAAGCCTCACTTTTGCATCAATGGCGGCAAAGGGTTCATCCAGCAAAAGCAGCTGAGGGTTAGGAGCAATTGCTCTTGCAAAAGCAACCCTCTGTCTCTGTCCGCCAGAAAGCTGACTGGGGTAACGTTTTTCCATTCCCTTAAGCCCGACCAGTTCAATCATTTCTGCAACGCGTTCTTTAATAAAAGTTTTATCAAGTTTCTGAACCTTAAGACCAAAGGCAACATTTTCTTCTACGGTGATATAGCGGAAAAGTGCATAGTTCTGGAAAACAAATCCAATTCCCCTTTTAGAAGCAGGAAGATCATTTACAACTTTTCCGTCAATTATTACCTGGCCTGAATCCGGACTTTCAAGCCCCGCAATCATACGGAGTATTGTTGTCTTTCCACTTCCGCTGGGTCCTAGGAGGGCAACAAGTTTTCCCTTTTCCACTCCAAAGTTCACATTGTCAGAAGCCTTAAAAGTTCCGAAGCTTTTATTTATATTTTTAAGTTCAACATACATAAGTCAATCTCCTAATCTTTATTAGCGGTTTTTTTCCATTTCTTTTTTTCCAAGTTTTTCAAGCAGACTGCGAAGCACAAGTATAATCACTGCAAGAACAACAAGTATTGAAGACACTGCAAAAGCCGGCACATACTGAAACTCGTTGAATAAAATTTCTATGTGCAGGGGAAGAGTATTTGTTTTTCCCCTCAGGTGACCGGAAAGAACAGACACTGCCCCGAACTCTCCCATGGCACGTGCAGTACAGAGGACAAGCCCATAAAGAAAGGCCCACTTAATGTGAGGGAAAGTTATCTTAGTAAAAATCGTATGCCACTTTGCACCCATAAGGGCAGCCGCTTCTTCTTCATCCGTTCCCTGACTTTCAAGAACAGGAATAAGTTCTCTTGAAACAAAAGGGAATGTTACAAAGACGGTTGCAAGAATAATTCCTGGCACTGCAAAGACAACCTGTATTCCATGCGCTTTTAGGAATGGAAAGACGGGACTCTGTCTTCCGAAAATCAGAATGAAAATCAAACCTGCAATAATGGGTGAAACTGTTACCGGAATGTCAATTAAAGTCGTGAGGATTTTTTTTCCGTGAAAACGAAACTTAGTTACCGCCCAGGCAGCAAAAAGTCCGAAGACTGTATTTATAAGAACTGCCCACAGTGTTGCTTCGAGTGTGAGCCAGATTGCTTTAATGGCATAGGGATCAGAAACTGCTTTGGAATAAAAAGCAATTCCTTTTTTAAATGAGTTTACAATCACAGTAATTAAAGGAAGAATTAAAAGTACAAATAAAAATACTGCGCTTATGGAGATTAAAATCCATTTGGTGGGGCCATAGTCCCTGCGTAATTCTTCCTGTGCAGTAAGTTTTTTTTCTTTACTCATGATTTTCCTCCAAGAATTTTTGCGTTTCTTGCCTGCATAAGGTTTACAAGAAAAAGCGTAAGGAATGAAAAGACAAGCATTACAAGAGCAATACTTGTTGCGGCAGGATAGTCGTATTCCTGAAGTTCTGACATGATAATCAGAGGGGTAATTTCTGTTTTAAAAGGCTGGTTTCCTGCAATAAAAACAACGCTTCCGTATTCACCAAGGCAGCGTCCGAAAGCAAGACCGGCTCCAGTAAAAAGCGCGGGTAAAAGTTCCGGTAAAATTACTTTTCTAAAAATGGTTGTCCGCTTAGCCCCCAGAACAGAGGCGGCTTCTTCGTAAGTGCTGTCAAATTTTTCAAGCACTGGCTGTACGGCCCGAACCACAAAGGGTATGCCGATAAAAACAAGGGCAAGAGTAATACCTGTTTTGGTGTAGGCGATTTTTATTCCAAACTTTGCAAAGATACTTCCAACCCATCCTGTGTCGGCCATAAGTGAAGTAAGGGAGATTCCGGCAACTGCTGTGGGAAGTGCAAAGGGAAGTTCAATAATGCCGTCCATAATTCTTTTACCGGGGAAAGTGTAGCGCACTAAAACCCAGGCAATTATAGTTCCCATTACGGCATTTATTACTGATGCAATAAAAGCAGTTATAAAACTCACCCAAAAGCTTGAAAGAACTCTTGGGCGGGTAATGACTGTAAAGAATTCTTTTGGACCAAGCTGAGCAGAATAGACCACAAGCGATGCAAGCGGAATGAGCACCACAAGGCTCAAGATGCTTATTGTCACTCCCATGGACACCCCGAATCCGGGTATCACGCGCTTTTGTTTTCTGCTCATGCAAGGCTCCTTTATTTTTACTTAGTTTTTTTTACTGATTATTTTTTCTCGTAAATCTGGTCAAAGAGTCCGCCGTTTGAAAAATGCTTTGCATGTGCTGCATCCCAACCGCCAAAATCATTTATTGTTACCAGGTTTACATTCAGGTCAAAAACATTTGAGAACTCTGCAAGAATCTTCTGGTTAGAAGGACGATAGAAGTTCTTTCCTGCAAGGCGCTGTGCTTCTTCTGAGTAAAGGTAGTTAAGATACTCAGTTGCAACTGCTCGGGTCTTTCTTCTGTTTACTACTTCATCCACTACTGCAACGGAAGGCTGGGCAAGAATACTGAGGGACGGAGTTACAATCTCATACTCGTCAGGATAGTCTGCAATGGAAAGGAAAGCTTCATTTTCCCAGGCAAGAAGAACATCTCCCTGCTTGTTCTGAACAAAAGAGTTTGTTGCTCCGCGGGCACCTGAGTCAAGCACAAGAACATTTGCATAAATCTTTTTTACAAAGTCCTTAACCTTCTCTTCGTCTCCGCCAAACTTTCTCTCTCCGTAAGCCCATGCTGCAAGATAGTTCCAGCAGGCGCCACCAGAAGTTTTTGGGTTAGGGGTAATAACTCCGACACCCGGTTTAATCAGGTCACTCCAGTCTAAGATTTTCTTGGGGTTACCCTTTCTTACAAGAAAAACG
>JAEEKM010000252.1 GCA_016282455.1 Treponema sp.
CAGTCAATCAAAACGATGTATTTCTGAGACTTTACCTTTCAAAATATATGTGAAAGAAAAGAATACGGATTTAGACTGGAATTATCTGGGATATGGAGAAACACTCCGAGAAGCATATTTCTATGTTTTGAATAATGAAAATGCCTATTCAATTTCTGATGAACTGTACAAATTTCATGTTTGCAGTGCAGCAGGAGAAGATTCAAACATTAAGTTTGTAAAAATTGTTTCCGCTTATCTTACTGAATACTATGACTCTGACGTAGAAACAAATCTTTTAGGACATTTTGGGTTCAGAAAAGCGGAAGCTAAATGTGTTTTCTGCAAAACGAAAATTGCAGGATATGGGAATGCCTGTTATACCAGGTCGCCAGAAGAAGTAACTCTAATCAGATGCTGTGATGAATGTCATGAGAAATATATTGTTCCATTAAAAGGTAATTACAAAGCTGAAAGGAATTTTTTGACACATTATATGAATTATGAAAAGACCTAAAGTTTTTCTCAATTTTTGAGAATTAAATATTTTAATATTCATCATATTGGTGACAACATTTTAATCAAGAAGGAAATTCATTATGAGAAAAAACGAAGGTCAAAATATCTGCGATAAACTAAAGCTTTATGTTGATGGAGAAGCTGATACCTTTTTTGAATATTTCATGCTTCTAGTAGTATTTGTAAATACAGCTACATTGGGATTTGAAACATCTCCATCCATCGAAGCAAAATATTCTGACTTATTATTCTGGATTGATCAGATTTGTCTGTACATTTTTGTTTTCGAACTTTTAATTAAAGTTATTGCTTACAATCGTGAATTCTTTGGTGAAATACGAATCGATGAAGAAGGAGAAAAATTCTTCCATATTAATAAATGGAATATTTTTGACTTATTCATTGTGCTGATTTCAACAATAGGTTCTCTTCCGTTTTTCGCCGTATTCCGAGTATTCCGCGTTTTTAAATCAATTAAGTTTATTAAGGGCTTAAAATCCCTTCGGGTAATAAAGACCTTAAAGCTCATAAACGGCATTACAAGTTTAAGAGTTATGGTAAAAGCAATCATTAAAGCTTTTCCAAGTGTTCTCTGGACTTTCTTCCTGCTGCTGATTTTTGCCTATGTTTATGCGATTATCGGTACAAGCATTTTCAGTATAGATTTTCCGGAATATTTCGGCAGCTTAAAACTTGCTTTCTTTTCACTGTTTGGACTGACCGGTGTTAATTCTTCAGTAATAATTGCAAGATTCTCATGGGCCTGGGTTTACTTTGTTTCATACAACTTCTTTGAAGCTTCAATCATCATGAACGTTATCGTTGGTGTAATCGTAGATGCCGTAAATGACAGTCGAAAAGAAATTGATGAAGAATCAAATAAGTCAGAAGTAACTTTGGAAAGTATCGCTAAGCAGCTTGAAGAATTGAACAGGAAATTTGATAGGTAGGGGAGTTCAAATATTCTCATATTTTGAGAATCAAATATTGTAATATCATCTAAGAATTGATTTGAACCAGAGGAGACCTTATCATGGGAAACAAATACGAAATAACTCTTAAAGATATCAATCAGGAAATTGAATTATTGCTCACTCAGCTTAATCTTTTGATAGGAGCTTGCAATAACTCCAGTAATATAGATGATTTATTTTCAGAACTTTTAGCACAAATAGAAAAATATAAAACAGATATTTTCAATTATAAACGACAGGACCTGCCTTTTGTCGAAGATATGAACAACGACAATCCGATTTCTTATGCAGGCAAAGAAAACATTGAAGCCGAAGAAAATTCAGGATTAGTAAAAGCCTGTGTGGAAAAAACAATTGATGTCATTTATGCAATTAGAAATTGTGAAGCATGTACTGAAAAAGAAACAAAAAGGAAAGAGTTATATTGGCTTATTCACTCCTTAAGATTTACTCTCCCATTCAAAATATATGCTTTATCAACTCTCGATTCTTACTTACCATATTCTTTGGGACACCGGCGCAATAGAAGTATTAAAAAGTGGCAGGCTAAACATGCTTATAAAAATCTATAAAAAGACAATTGGAAATATATCGGTTATGCTCAAAACTTTGCCGAAGCTTATCATTATGCAGAAAACAACGGGTATACATGGGGTGACGTTATACATCTCTGTGCAGAACCGGAAGATGAATACACAAACTCTTTTGTAAAAATAGAAACTCCTTTTTTTACTGAATATTTTGATTCCTATGCAAAAGGCCCCATAGGTCATGTGTTTAATTATCGTAAAACAGAAACAACCTGCCTTTTCTGTAAAAAGGTATTTACATATAGAGGACATTCCTGCGAACCAATTATTAACAGAAGTAATGACATTTATTTTCAGTACGCAAAGTGCTGCAAAAGTTGCTACAGAAAATATGTAAAACCAGCAAAGAAAGATGAGACATTCTCTCAGAAAATCCGTACAAATTTTAAGTTGGATATTTAGTTATAGGAGACTCTGTATGAAAGTTCTAAACATTCCATTGGAAAAATTGATTGCATCAAAAGACATTATTTCACAGTGCCAAAAAGAGAATTGTGTTTTTTTCACCGTTTGAACAAGCGGTTTTGATTTATCAGAATCCAAAACTTGCACAAAGAGTAGAAATGGACCCTATCAAAGATACTTACCTTTCTAACGAATATCGATATGTCCGTAAGCATTGGGTGGAAATTGCAAATAAGTCCTTGATGATTTACATAGAAAGATATAATGAGAAATCCAGAAACAATGCTTTTTTAACATCAATTTGTTGTGATTTTAAAATGCTTGAAGAAAAATGCGATGAATGGATAAAAAATCATCCGTAAAATAAAAATCGCTTAACATGCACTTCAAAGCGGATGTCAAGGTCGAGCCTTGCAACCGTTTAAAACGTTAGTTATGTGGAAGCCCGCACTGGGGTGCTTGTTTAGATTAGAAGTCTTGCTTCCTGCAATTTTTCCTCGTGAGTTTTTATTTGCTCGCGAGGGCTCGCATTTTCGCTTTGGCGAAAAACATAAAAACTCACTTAGACTAACACGCACCTCCTGTGCTTTTGTGGATTGTAGGAGGTATTGTTTTTTACTTCTACTCTTGTTTACCTACCAGGCACATCCATTCGGCTTCGGCACATAGGGTTTCGCCTACGTAGGCTTTGCCGCTTTGTTTTACCATGCGGGGGCTTACGCGGAGGTTGGTTATTTCCATGCGGACTGTGTCACCGGGGCGGACCTGGTTACGGAATTTTACTTTGTCTACTGTGGCAAGGAAGAAGAGGCTTCCTTCGGCAAAGGTTTTCTGGTAGCTTAATGCAGCACCGCCTGCCTGTGCCATTGTTTCTACGAGGATTACTCCTGGAACTACAGGGTACTGGGGGAAGTGGCCTTTAAAGAAAAAATCTTCTTCTGTAAACTTGCGGAGACTAATGCTTCCGTTTTCATCTGCGCTTTCGATTGAGTCTACGAAGAGGAAGGGTTTTCTGTGGGGAAGAAGGCTTTCTATATCATTTGTAAGCATTTTGTTTACTCCTTAGGTTTTAAAACTTACGCGGGATTGTAGGGGCGGCGGAGCCGTTCTTGCGTATGCAAGAATGAAACCCCGGAAAGCCCGGTGCGCGGGAGAATGTTCACCCGTTTGGAGCAGGTGGATTTTACCCCGCTATTTAAACCGGACTCCGTTCAAAAAAGTTTTTATACGCTAAATTACACTCTCTTGAAAACTACGCAGCCGTTGTGGCCGCCGAAACCGAAGTTTGCGCTCATGGCAATGTCTACTTTTGTTTCGATTCCTTTGTTTGGGGTGTAGTTGAGGTCGCATCCGCCTTCTGCGTCTACTTCGTCAAGGTCGATTGTTGGTGGAACAAAGTTGTTTTCGATTGCCTTGATGCACATGAGGGCTTCGAGGGATCCTGCGTTTCCAAGGCAGTGTCCTGTCATGCTCTTTGTGGAAGAGATGTGAAGATTATATGCGGCTTCTCCGAATGCCATGTGGAGCATTTTTGTTTCGCCTGAGTCGTTAAGGTGTGTGGATGTTCCGTGGGCGTTGTAGTACTGAACGTCGGCAGGGGTGATTCCTGCATCTTTCATGGCAAGGGTCATGCAGCGGCCACCAATGATTCCGTCTGGATTTGGTGCGGTAAGATGGTAACCGTCACTTGAGGCACCGTATCCTGCAAGTTCTGCGTAGATGTGGGCACCGCGGGCTTTTGCATGTTCGTATTCTTCAAGAACGAGGATTGTTGCTCCTTCGCCCATAACAAAACCGTCGCGCTGTTTGTCAAAAGGACGGCTGGCTTTTTCTGGACAGTCTGCCCATTTTGAACTGAGGGCCTGAAGTACTGTAAAGCTTAAGGTAGAGAAGCCGTTGATTGTGCTTTCTGCTCCACCTGCAAGAACTACGTCGTGGCGGCCACAGCGGATGTTGTCAAGTGCATCTCCGAGTGCATCGCTGCCGGAAGCACAGGCTGTTGCGATTGTGTGGGTTGCTCCGTGAAGACCGAAGGTAATGCTGATGTTTGCAGCGGCTTCGTTTGGAATGAGTTCAGGGATTGTCATTGGAGGAACACGCTGGAAGTCTGTCTTGAAATAGCTTCCGATGCTTGATTCTGTAACTTCAAATCCGCCGATTCCTACTCCAAGGAAAACACCTGCTTTGTCAAGAATCTCTTTGTTGTCTGTGATTGAGGCATCATCAAGTGCCTGTTTTGCGGCTGCAACTGCATACTGGGTAAAGCGGGCCATTTTGCGTGCTGCCTTTGAGTCCATGAAGGCACCTGCGTCAAAGTTTTTTACTTCTGCTGAATACTTTACTTTGAATGGAGCGGGATCATAGTGGGTGGTTGTGGCAACTCCGCACTTTCCCTTTGTAACGGCATCCCATGTTTCTGCTACGCTGTTTCCAAGTGGTGAAACACAACCCAAACCAGTGACTACAACTCTTCTCATAAAAAGCTCCTTATTGAATATTTGTTCTTTTGTTTATCTTGACAAATTATGTCATTTTGTCAAGATAAAATCAAGAGGGGGGGGAAGCAAAATGGTACAAATCGTAAGTTCAACTTTCGATTTGTACCATTTTTAATATAGCCAGCAGTTTACTGGAAGAATGCCTGTTTTTCTGCTATATTTAAACAAATCAAACACGAGGTAGAGATATGGAATTTGATTCAAAACATTCAGTGATTGTGCCGGAGGGTGTGTTTATTATCGGTACTTATGACGAGAATGGCGTGCCTAATGCAATGAATGCGGCCTGGGGAATTCAGTCGGATTTTGAGGAGATTACCCTTTATCTTTCAAAACACAAGACCACGGAGAATATTAAAAAGACTGGTGCTTTTACGGTTGCCTGTGCTACAAGAAAAACGGTGGTGATTTCTGATTACTTTGGAATTGAAAGCGGTAACAATGTTAACAAGATTGAAAAAGCCGGCGTTCACGTTCACAAGAGTGCGCATGTTAATGCTCCCATTATTGAAGAGTATCCGCTGACCCTTGAATGTGAAGTGAAGGAATGGAATGAAGAAAAAGAAATGCTTGTGGGCCGCATTGTTTCACAGCAGGCAGATGAGTCCATTCTTACAGACGGTAAAGTGGATCTTTCAAAACTTGAACCGATTATGTACGATGCTTCTTTCCATGTGTACCGTGTGATTGGGGAAGTTGTTGGAAAAGCTTTTTCTGACGGAAAACAAATTAAATAGTTTTGTTAAGCAGACTCGAAGGATTTTTTGAGTTTGTTTGCAATGCCGATGATTTTTGCTTCGGAAGTGATTCCCAGTTCCATGAGGACACCGCTGTCCAGCTGTTCAATGGTGATTTTATTTTCTGCCATGAGGGGCAAAAGTCTTGCAAGATAAATTATGTCTGTGATGCGCCTGAGTTTTGCAGGTGCGCCGGAGGGTTCCTGGGTGTTGCGGATTACGTCAATTACATCATCCGGGAATCCCCATTTTTTTCCAAGACGGGCTCTCAGTTCGTCAAACTCCATGAAGGCAAGATATTTTTCATATTCTTCTTCACTTGTTCCCCTGGAGAGACAGTTCTGGTGGTATTCATCACGTTTTTCCTGTGAAAGAAGTGAAAAATAAATCTGACCCATTCCCTGTAAAAGACCGCAGAGATAACTTAAGTTAAGGGCATGCTGTTCTGCCGGAAGGTAAAGAAAATGTGTGGCAAGGTTGTAGGCATAAAAGGCACTTTCGTTGCACTGCTTCCAGAGAATTTCCTGACTTGAACCGGGAGCCAGCTGTTTGTCTGTGTTAGAAGAAATTTTTGTAACAAGATCTTTGAGTCCCTGTCTGCCATAGGATTTTATGAGGGCAAGAAGTTCCGTGTTTTTTTCATTCGAATCAGAAGCAAAGCGAAGCATGTTTGCAACAAAGGTCATGTCTTTTGAAATGCAGCCTGCAATCTTACTCAAAGGTGCCCTGTCATCTAAAAGCTGCTTGATTTCAGAAATGGATTCTGCACGGTAGGGAAGGGCTTCTGCATCGTCTACAATGTCATCATAGAATTTTTTGAGCCCGTCTTTAAATTCCCTTTGGAAAGGCAGACGAAGACGAACCATTGTTTCTCCGTTCTTGCTGATGATTTCGCAGTTGTCATCATCGAAGCCGCAGCGGCGTAAAACCAGCATCATGATGATAAGTCCAAGACCTGCACCTTCTGTGTCATCAAGGAGTTTGGAAAAATTTTCGTCAACAGAATTGTAAGTCTGGGCACGGGTGATTTTGTCATGCATGCGCTTGTATTCAAAAACCGTGAGCACTGCCCTGTTTGCAACAGACATTTCTATGTAATCGTTAAGGGCATGAAGGGAAAGCGTAATGTAAAGTCCCTGTTCTTTCTGCAGTTCAAGATAATGTTCTATGTTTGTAATTGTGTCGATTTTAAAAGAAGCCATTCCCTCTTCGTACTGAGTGGGATTGTCTATGTTAAGATTTTTTTCCTTAAAGTAAATGCGCTTGGTGTTTGCTTTTTTTGCGTTGTTGATAAGTTCTTTTAGACAGTAGGCAAGACCTTCGCTTCGTTCATCCTGATGGAGTTCATGAAAAAAAGTACGCAGCATTTCGTCCATGTACTGTTCCATTTCTCGCGGAAGCTTGTACGTGGTAATGACGACAGGAACACCTGCCTCAATTGCGGTCTTAACTTTTGCGGGGTCAACTTTTATTCTGCGTATTGTATCCATGCAAAGCCTTTATCGGAGTAAGATTATATCACACTTTCCGAAAAAACACTAGTGTAGGAGACTGTCTATGGTCTGGTAGGGGGGAATGCCCTGGTAGAGGGTTGCATAGATGATGGCGGCACTTATGTTTTTTCTGCCGTATTCCCTTGTTTCTGCAAAGGGGAGAGTTTCAAGAAAAATGTCCATGGGAAGATTTGCAAAACCAGTTTCCCTTTCACTTTCTTTAATCCAGTTTCTGACACGTTTGATTCCTGCGTTGTAGGAAAAAAGTGCAAGCAGGGTTGAACCGGAGAGCCGGCTTTTTAGTTCTGCAAAATAATAGGCACCGAAGCGGAGATTGGTGTAGGGGTCGGAGAGATTGTATTCGGTGACTTTTAATTTTCTTGCTACATCTCCTGCAGTTGTGTCCATGAGCTGGGAAAGTCCTTTTGCCTGAGCAGAACTTTTTACTCTGGGGTCAAAAAAACTTTCGCTTCTTACCAGTGCATAAAACTCATACTGGGGAATATTAAATTCTTCACAGACTTTTTTCATGTGGTCACTGAAGTTTCTTGGGAAAACAAGATTCAGCATGGAAAGGTCTAATTCACTGTCCGGGTGATTGGCATGCCAGGAAGCAATGCGTAGGCTTTGGGTGTAGTAATCGTTTTCTTCCGTTGCCAGGGAATTAAGGTAAAGGGCAATTTTTTTTGCACACTCACAGGAAGTTTTTTCGCGGACTTTCTGCCACTCGGGGTATATTCTTTCTGCCAGTGAAAAATCTGCGTAACCGGAGAGAAGTCTGTCTGCTTCTCCTGTGCTTTCCCTTTTGTGACCAAAGTTTTTAAAAACGTAATCGGCTTCTTCTGCGGTCATGGAAAGCTGTCCTGCCGAAAGGGTTCTGTAATACCAGTCGCTTCCGCTGTCTAAGGCTCTGTTAAAGAGCAGACTTGTGTTTTCTTCAGTTTCTTTTACAAGACCCATCTGTATAAGGCGGGCTGCAACATAGTTTAGTTTTGCAGAGGATTCTTTGCTGGCTTTTCCATAACTTACGAGGGCGGCCTGATAATAGAGGTTCCACATTCTGTTTTTTAAAAGCTTTTGCGAAAGTTCATCAAAAAAATCATCGTAATAGAAGGGATCGGAAATTGAGTTTCCGTATTTTTTTATTGCTTCAAGACTGCGCTCAGGAGAGATTTTCATTTCAGACTTAAGGTAGTACCAGAAGGCATTGTCACTCTGGGCTTTATTTTTTGCAGTCTGAAAAGCGTTCATAAAACGGGCAGAGGCTTTTGCCTGATTTACTTTTGACTTGTCGTAGAGGCGGCCTGCATAAAAGAGTGCATAGAATTTTCCTTCGTTTGAAAGATGGATGGAAAGTTCTTCCATAAAAGAAGCATTGGACAAAAAATCGTTTGAGCCGTAAAGCATGGCTTTTCCCAGATCACTTACAAGCTGGACTTCAAACAGTGAGCCTTTTTCTTCTGCGAGTTCAGATAGTCCTTCCAGGGCGGGAAGATATTGTCTTTCAAAAACAAGTTTTCTCATTTCAATTTCTTTGGGAAGAGAATTTACTTTTCTTGTAAGTTCATAGTGAGACTGGGTAAAGGCTTGTTTTGTGCACCAGGAGTAAAACTCTGAATTAAAGCGGGAATCATTTTTTTTAAGCAGGGAAGTAAGTCTTGCATAGGAAACAGAAAGGGGTAGTTCATTTATGTCGCGGCCGTTTGTAAGGGCTATGATTCTGGACCATTCTTCTGCGTTAAGATATGTTGAGCAGGCAAGGGTTAGTGCTTCTTTGTCATTATAAGTTTCTGTAATGGAAGTAAGAAGTTTTGCTTTTTTTTCTGAAGTAAGAAGGGGAACAAGCGCTTCTTTTGAACGGCGGGCAATTAAAGGGTCCTTTGACTTTTGTGAGGAAGACAGAAGTTTTTTTGCTTTGGAAAGAGCACCCTGGTCAAGAAGTTTCAGGGCCTGAAAGTAATTACGGTCACTGCCGTACTGTTCTTCTCCTGCATTCCCCGGAGTACAGGAAGTTAATGCAAGGGAAAAAAACAGTAAGAGTGCTGAAAAGAATTTTACTCTGCCGGAATGAGGATCCATGTTCCAGAAACTATGTGGTCAGGGTCGGAGATGTTGTTGTATTTTGCAATGCGGTGATAGCGCCATGGATTTTTATAGTAGGCATTTGCAATGTCCCAGAGGGTGTCGCCCCATTTTACCTTATAGCGGATGTCCGGAGCTTTTTCTGCCGGAGGTGCGGGTGGTTCAGGTACAACTGCGCTGGGAGTTGTTGCAATTACGATTTCGTCTTCCTTTGCAGGAACGGTGTCTTCCTTTTCAACAGGTTCTGCTTCTGGTTCTTCTTCCTGTGGTGGAAGTTCGTTTACGGCAGGTTCCGGCGGAAGTTGTTCTTCTTCTGCGGGAACTTCTACTGCAGTGCTTTCTTCTTTAACGGCAGGTGCCTTTTTAAAGAGATTTAGTTTTGAAGGAATTACAAAAAGAACCATCAGTACTGCAATAATACAGATGATTGCACAGATTATGCAGATAATAACTGGAGCGCGTGTTTTTTTACTCACTTCTTCATCTTCCTCGGCATCGTGATTGGCAGAATTACCTTCACGGGTTTCGTCATCATACAGGTCGCTGAACATGGAGCTCTGCGGGTTGAAACTTGTGTTCATGGAACTGTTTGCTGATGTGCCTGTTAATGTATCATCATCGCCAAAGTCTGGCAAGTCAAAGTCAAGGTCGTCGTCACTTATGGGGTCGGACTTTTCGTCGTCAAAGTCAGGGAGGTCAAAAACCGGAGTTTCTTTTACCACGCCTTCGTCTGCACTAAAGTCAGGTAAATCGAAATCAGTAGATGA
>JAEEKM010000253.1 GCA_016282455.1 Treponema sp.
AAGCGGACGTCCCGGTCCTGTGCTTATTGACATTCCCAAGGAAGTGACTGCGGCTGAAGTTGATTTTGAACCCCTTACAAAAGCAGAACTTGATGCCAGGTTTGCTGCTTCTGACAGGAGCAATATGCGCCGTGTTCTTTCTGCTTCTGTTCCTTCTGATGAAGAGATTGCAAAGGCTGCCAAACTTATTAACGAAAGTGAACGCCCCGTAATTTACGCAGGCGGTGGTATTACCATTAGCGGTGCAGAAAAAGAACTTCTGGACTTTGCAAAAAAAGCAGACATTCCTGTTACAGAAAGTCTTATGGCCCGTGCGGCATTCCCTTCCAGCAGTGAACTCTGTCTTGGCATGGTGGGTATGCACGGAACAAAAGCAAGTAACATGGCAGTTACCGACAGTGATCTTGTTCTTGCACTGGGTGCCCGTTTTAGTGACCGCGTTATTTCTGATGCAAGCCGTTTTGCCCAGAACAGTCAGGTCTTCCACATTGATATTGACCCTGCAGAAATTAACAAGAATATTCCTGTTGCAGGAAGTCTTGTTGGTGATGTAAAGGCAATTTTACAGAGACTTCTTCCTCTTATTGAAGAGAAGAAACACACTGAATGGAAAGAGCAGATTGAGGAATGGAAAAAAGATGTTCCCCGCATTTATTTTGCAGAACCCAAGGATTCCATTAACCCCCGCGCCCTTTGTCAGGCAGTGCATGAAGTTGCAGGCGATGATGCATTTATTACCACAGAAGTTGGTGAGCATCAGATGTGGACTGCCCAGCATTATCCTTTTGAAAAGCCCCGTACTTTTGTTACAAGCGGTGGTCTGGGAACTATGGGTTTTGGAACAGGTGCCGCTATGGGTATTCAGTTTGCAAAGCCTGAGGCTCGTGTGGTTCACATTGCAGGTGACGGTTCTTTCCGCATGAACTGTAATGAACTTGCTACAATCCAGCATTACAATCTTCCTATTGTAATTGTTGTGGTGAATAACGGTACTCTGGGTAACGTGCGTTTGTGGCAGAAACTTTTTTATGGAAAACGCTACAGTGCTACTACACTTGACTTTGGTCCTGACTGGGTTAAGCTTGCTGCCGCTTACGGTATTGACGGTTACAGGGCCGGAAATATCAGTGAGTTTAAGAAGGTGTTTAAGACTGCCTTTGAGAGTCACAAGCCCTGCGTGATTGATGCTAAGGTTGATATTGATGAACTTGTACTGCCGATGGTGCCGGGAGGAAAGCCAATATACAATCAGATAATCAACATGAGAGAAGGTGAGTGATTATTTGTGTTGCCAAACTGCACGGTCGCACGCACTTGCCGCTGCTGATAATCAACATGCGTGAAGGTGAGTGATTATTATTCTAAAGGGAGAGTGTTATGGTTGAGCTTCATGAGTCAGGGGAAGATTACCTTGAGGCAATTCTTCGCCTGCAAAAAGAAAACGGTGGTGTACGTTCTGTAGACGTTGCCAAAAAACTTGGTGTCTCAAAGCCCAGCGTAAGTCGTGCCATGAGCATTCTTACAGAAAATGGTTTTGTAAAAGTGAGTCCCGTTGGTGCACTTGAACTTACAGAAAAAGGACTTGCCAGAGCAGCGGAAGTTTACAGCCGCCACGTTCTGCTCACTGCTTTCCTTAAGAAAATAACCGGAGTTTCAGAAGAGCAGGCCGAAGAAAATGCATGTAAGATTGAACATGACATTGACGAAGACGTGAAGCGTGGAATTGAAAGGTGGATGAAAGAAAACGCCTGATATAAACAGTAAAACTATTTTTAATAGGAGAAAAAAATGAAAAAGATTTTCAGTGCTGTGTGTGCAGTTCTTGCACTTGCAATGGTTTTTGGAATGACATCCTGTTCCAAAAAAACAACAAACGAATTTGTACTTGGTCTTGATGACTCTTTCCCACCACTTGGTTTTCGTGATGAAGACAACAAGGTTGTAGGATACGACATTGACCTTGCCGCAGAAGTATGCAAGCGCATTGGAAAAACTCTCCGCTGTCAGTCGATTGACTGGGCTGCAAAAGAGCAGGAACTTAACACCGGTAAAATTGACTGCATCTGGAACGGCTTTACTATGACAGATGAGCGCCGCCAGGCTATGGCATGTACACCCGCTTACCTTGAGAATGCTCAGGTTGTGGTTGTACGTGGGGATGCTGGAATTGCAAGCCTTGCTGACATGGCAGGTAAAGTTGTGGGAATTCAGGCCGGATCTTCTGCCCAGGAAGCCCTTGACGATGCCGCTGATTTTAAAGCCAGCCTTAAGAGCGTTGTGGAGTTTGCTGAGAATATCACTGCCCTGAATGACCTGCAGATTGGTAACATTGACGGCGTTGTAATGGACGAAGTTGTTGCCGCCTACAACATCAAGCAGAGTGGACGTGACTTTGTTATTCTTGAAGAAAGCCTTGCTCCTGAGGAATACGGAATTGCATTTAAAAAGAGCAATACTGAACTCAGAGACAAAGTGTGGAATACCCTTAAAGAGATGGAAGCAGACGGAACTGTTGCCTCAATCTCAGAAAAGTGGTTTGGCGAAAACATGTCTGTAATTGGAAAATAATTTTTCATGGAAGCATTAGGCGCATACTTCGAAAAAATCAAAATGGGAAAACTTCTTGTTGCAATGCTAAAAAGCACAGGGGTAAGCATTGAGATTTTCTTTCTTACCCTGGTTTTTTCCCTGCCGCTGGCACTTATCATTGCCATGGGTCGTATGAGCAAAATAAAGGTTCTTTCACGGGTAACAAATGTTTTTCTTTTGATTATCCGTGGAACACCGCTCATGCTTCAGCTGATTTTTGTTTACTTTGCGCCGCCTTACATTTTTGGTCATGGCATGGGCCGCTTTACTGCCGCCATTGTTGCCATGGTCATTAACTATGCCTGCTATTTTGCAGAGATTTACCGCGGTGGAATTCAGTCCATTCCGGTAGGTCAGTATGAGGCTGCAAAAGTTCTTGGCTTTACAAAAGGTCAGACTTTTTTCCGCATAGTGCTTCCTCAGGTGGTCAAGCATATTACTCCTGCAATGGGGAACGAAGTGATTACTCTGGTAAAGGACACTGCTCTTGTGCAGGTGTTGGGAGTTGCAGAACTCTTCCATGTTGCCCAGACACAGAGTGGTCGTCTTGTGAGTGTCATGCCGCTTTTTATTGCCGGCGTCTTCTATTTTATTATGAACTGGCTTGTTTCCAAAGCTTTTGATTTGCTGGAGAAAAAACTTGACTACTACAAATAATGATGAAATTATCCGCGTGGAGCATTTGAACAAAACCTTCACAGACGGAGTTGAAGTTCTTAAGGACATTTCTTTTTCAGTACATCGCGGTGATGTACTTGGAATAATCGGCCCCAGTGGTTCTGGAAAATCTACGCTGCTACGTTCAATCTGTCAGCTCACGGATGTTAGCGGAGGTTCAATTACAGTTTGCGGCGAGAATCTGGTAAAAGACGGAGTGTATGCCCCAAAAGAGACTCTTCGCCGTATTGGACTTAACCTTGGCCTTGTTTTTCAGAACTTTAATCTTTTCCCTCATTTTTCCGTTTTACGGAATATAACTGAAGCACAGAGGGTTGTTCTTGGTAAGGGTAAAGAAGAGTCTGAAACTCTTGCCATGGAGCTGCTTTCAAAAATGAATCTTTCTGATAAGGCAAACTCCTACCCCTGCCAGCTTTCAGGCGGACAGCAGCAGAGAGTGAGCATTGCCCGTGCCCTTGCCTTAAAACCTGAAGTCCTCTTGTTTGACGAACCCACTTCTGCCCTTGACCCCGAACTTACAGGCGAAATACTTTCTGTAATCCGCGAACTTGCCCAGGAAAAAATGACCATGGTTGTAGTGACCCACGAAATGGCCTTTGCCCGCGACACCAGTGACCACATCATCTTCATGGCAGACGGAAACATTGTGGAACAGGGCCTTTCCGCCGACGTAATCAACAACCCCCAGGAAGAACGCACCCGCCAGTTCCTTAAGCGGTTTAACGAGAAGTAGGATTACAAAAAATACAAATCGCATTGGTTGAGCCCGTCGAAACCATTATGTTTTGTGTGAATGGTCATTTCGAGGGCCTCAATGACCGTTGAAGTTCAACTTAGTAGACAGCACTTTCACACACAAGTCCATCTCCCACCTATTAACTAACAAAAAAAATCATGGTAAACTGTCCTCATGGAAAATACAGAAAAAGAGGACAAAACCGTTTACATACTGGACTCCTACGGTTTAATTTACAGGGCATACTTTGCACTGGTTAATCATCCCCTCACAAATTCTAAGGGCGAGAACATAAGTGCAGTGGTAATTTTTTTCAGAAACCTTAAGGCCCTTCTTTCAAAATATAATGTGCGCTATCTTGCCGCTGCCTTTGATTCCCGCACGCCAACTTTCCGCCATGAAATGTACAAGGAATACAAGGCCACCCGTGACAAAACTCCGGACGACCTTCATGCACAGGTTCCCTGGATTGAAGAAATTCTTAACGCCCTGAATGTTCCCGTCCTTCGCGTTGACGGTTATGAGGCGGATGATATAATCGCAACTGTTGCAAAAAAATGCCGTGAAGAAAACCGGGACTGCCGCATCCTTAGTGGTGATAAAGATTTACTCCAGCTTGTAAATGAAAACTGCAAGGCCATGCAGCCTGACAAAGCAAACGGCGGCTGGGAAACAGAAGGCATAAACGAAGTGATTGCAAAGTGGGGCATTCCCCCTGAAAAAATTCTTGACTATCTTTCCCTTGTTGGTGATACTGCAGACAATGTTCCCGGCGTAAAAGGGGTGGGAGATAAAACTGCCCTTAAACTTTTGAACGAGTACGGAAGCCTTGACGGAATCTACGAACACGCAGATGAAATAAAAGGTGCAATGGGAAACAAAATTCGTGAGGACAAAGAGAATGCATATTTTTCAAAAAAACTCATCACGCTAAAAGATGATGTTCCCGTCGTAATTGATTTTAATACTTTCTCTACCGCTGACCTTAATTTTTCACAGGCAGCAAAATGTCTTTCGGAAAAAGGAGCCTTTCAGGTTGCAAAAGCCTACGACCCCAAGGCAGGCACTTCTTCTAAAACTCAGTCAGAGTCTTCCAAAAAAACTTCTGCTTCACAGAGCGATGCACCCGGTCTTTTTGACGAAAACGAAGAAGCAGCAGAGGCACTTAAACCTCTCAGAAAAAACGAAGGAAACTACCGTCCTGTAACAAAAGTCATTGAACTTACAGCCTTTATAGACAGCGTACTTTCTTCTGCAGAAAAAGCAGTTGCCTTTGACACGGAAACAGATTCCCTTAACACCCATCAGGCAAAACTTGTAGGCTTTAGTCTCTGTTCCCAAAAAGGAGAAGCAGTTTATGTTCCGGTAATTCTTCCGGGAGTGGGAGAGATGTTTGCTCCGGAAACCATTTCCCTTACAGACTGCATCAGGGAGCTAAAAAGACTTGTCATTAACCCTGACGTAACTCTTGTAATGCACAACGGAAAATTTGATCTTGCAGTGCTTGAGTCAAACGGCTTAAAGGAAAATCCCTGCTGTAAAATTTTTGACACAATGGTTGCCGCCTGGCTTTTAAATCCTGATGCAATGGGAAAAAACTCTTACTCGCTTGAGTACCTTGCGGAGAAAAAACTTGCCCTTGCAGGAATTGAGTTTAAGGACATTGTTCCCAAGGGAAAAACTTTTGCAGATGTGGAACTTGAAAAAGCTTACCCCTATGGCGCAGAAGATGCAGATTTTACCTGGCAGCTCTACGAGATTTTTAAAACAAAAATTCAGGAAAAAAACTTAGACGAACTTTTCTATGGAATGGAAATGAAAGTGCTCCCTATTCTTGCCCGCATGGAAGAAAGGGGAATACACATAGACAAAAAAACTCTTGCCGATTACAGCGTGGAACTTGCAAAAGAAATTGAAGAAAAAGAAAAAGAAATTTACCGCGAGGTAGGACACGACTTTAACATTGCAAGTACAAAGCAGCTGCAGACCGTTCTCTTTGACGAGAGGGGTCTTGTTCCCGGAAAGAAAACAAAAACCGGTTACTCCACAGACACCGCCGTGCTCGAAGAACTTGCCGCTACTACAGAAGATCCGCTTCCACAGGCAATACTTGATTACAGAAGTTATACAAAACTCCAGAGCACTTATGTAGAAACCCTTCCTACCCTTGCAGACGAACATTCCAGAATACACACAAGTTTTGTTCAGACTGGAACTGCAACAGGCCGTCTTTCTTCCAGAGATCCAAACCTTCAGAATATTCCCGTGCGTGATGAAGCAGGCCGCCGCATAAGAAGTGCCTTTACTGCCGAAGAAGGACATCTGCTTATTTCTGCAGACTATGCGCAGATTGAGCTTGTAGTGCTTGCCCATCTTTCAGGAGACAAAAATCTTTCTTCTGCCTTCATTAACGGAATTGACGTTCACAAATCTACTGCCGCTTTAATTTACGGAATAAGCCCTGACGAAGTGAGTGCAGAACAGAGGCGTTTTGCAAAGACCGTGAACTTTGGCGTTATGTATGGAATGAGTGCCTTCCGTCTTGCAAATGAACTGGGAATCAGCCGTAGCGAAGCAAAGAATTTTATTGACCAGTACTTTACCACTTATTCTGACGTTAGAAAATTTTTAGACGACACAATAAATGGTGCTCACGAAAATGGCTACACGGAAACCCTCATGCACAGAAGAAGGTATATTCCTTCCATCAACTCAAGAAACAAACTTGAACAGCAGGGGGCAGAACGCATTGCAGTGAACACTCCCATTCAGGGAAGTGCCGCGGACATTGTAAAAAAAGCAATGATAGATGTACAGACTGCTTTAGACGAGTCCTCATCTCCCTGCCGTATGCTTTTACAGGTGCATGATGAACTTATCTTTGAATGCCCAGACGACAGCGCTACTGTTGAAAAAACAATCAGCCTTATCCGCGACAAAATGGAAAATGCAGTTAAACTAAATGTTCCCCTCCGGGTGAGTGTGGAAAGCGGAAAGAACTGGGGGCTCTTCCATTGATTGTCTGTGTAACAGGACCCATGGCGGCAGGTAAAAATCTTGCTTCGGAAATTCTCTGTGAAAGGGGCTTTGCCTGTGTGGATGCAGACCTTCTTGTTCACGAGGCGGTGGAAAATGCAAAAGAGGAAATTTTAAAAACTTTCTCTTCGCTTGCAAAAGAAAAAAACATCAGTCTCTTAAACGAAGACGGAAAAATAAACCGGCGTGCTCTGGGTTCCCTTATTTTTTCTGACCCGGCTTTAGTGCAGAAACAGGAGTCTATAGTTTACCCCCAGGTGAATGCCCTTTTTGAAAAGTTTATTAGCGATAATAATGGAAGAAACCTTGCAATAAATGCCACTGTCCTTTACAAAGTGCCGCTCATGAGAAAAACAGACTGCGTGCTTTATGTTGACGCTCCCTTTTTGCAGAGACTTTTGCGTGCTCACAAAAGGGATAAAATGCTTTTTAAAGATATATTGAAGCGTTTTTTGCGCCAGAAAAATCTTTTTGCTAAATATAAAAAATCAAATGCCGATACTGTGAGAGTATGGAATGTCGGCTCCAGGGCTTCTCTGGAAAGGAAAATAGATTCCTTCCTCAGAAATCACATGCCTTCCGACAGGGGATAGCATTATGGAACAGAAAAGAACACTTTGGATAATTCTTGCTTCGGGCATTTTTCTTCTGGTGGTAATTGGTGCTGCCGTAATCTTGTATGCTCCTGCCATGAACAGGAACACAAATGCACGTGCCCTGAGGGACAGCGGAGAAATATGGGTTTCTCCTGGACTTTCTTCTTCTTCCTCAACTTAGGTGCCGCCCGCAGCTACTTCTGATTTAACGGCTCCTGCAAAGGACAGTGAGGCCTCTGTAACCCAGGGGCTTGCTTCTCCTGCAGAGGGTGATTTTTCTGAACTGGATATTTTTGCACAGAACAATCCTGCACAGAATGTTTTTGATCCTTCACAAACCGCTCAGGTACCGGGTGCTCAGACTGCTCAGTCTCAGGGGGCAGCCGTTACCCAGACAGACAATCTTACAGTCATTGCAAACGGAACAACAAATCTGATTGCAGGAAATACAACCATTGACCTGAATGCACTTAAAAACCTTGTGCCTTCTGTTTCAGAAAATGTTACTGCAACAAACCAGGCCGCAGAAAAGGCAATGGAAGAAACTGAAAAAGCTTACCGCGTGGAAGAGAAGTCCATGATTGAAAAAACAGTTCAGACTTCTCAGGTTGTAAACGTGAATGTAATGCCTTCACAAAGAGTTGTTGAAGAAAAAACTGAAACTAAGGCTCCTGCAAAAAGCGGCAGTGTAAAGAAAACTTCTACAGCTTCCGCTTCTTCAGAAAGTAAGGCTTCTTCTAAGAGTGTAAAAAACAGCAGCACAAAAACTTCAACTGCAAAAACTTCTACCGCAAAGCCTTCAGCTGCAAAAACTGCATCAGTTTCTGCTCCTGCAACTCCTGACAGATTCTGGGTTCAGGCCGCATCCTTTTCTACAAAGAAAAAGGCAGACGAAGCCCGTGCAACTCTTGATGCAAATAAAATTCAGTGCGAAGTGTTTACTTACAAAGATGATAAGGGAAACCTTTTCTACCGCGTACGCGTTGGACCTTATACAACAAAGAGTGAAGCAGAGTACTGGAAAAAGAGAATTGACGCAATTCCAGAGTTTGCAACTTCCGGAAGTTACGTTACAAACACTACTGCAAAAGCAAAGTAAAAAGAATGGGTGTTAAAAAAACAAATGCCATGCGCATTCTGGAAGGAATGAAAATTCCCTACGAAGCACATGAATATGAGGATGACGGAGAACATGCCCTTGCAAAGGGGGCTGCTTCCCTTACCGCAGAAAAACTTGGTCAGGACCCCGAAGCGGTTTTTAAAACCATAGTGATGCGAACGGAAACAAAGGAAGTGGTGGTTTTCTGTCAGAGTGCCCTTCATGAAATCAACTTAAAAAAAGCAAGAACTGCCTGTGGTGCAAAAGAAGTTACTCCCGTAAAGCCGGAAGAACTTCTTTCCCTTACAGGTTATGTCCGAGGCGGCTGTTCACCACTTGGCATGAAAAAGCAGTACCGCACTTTTATTGACGAAACTGCCCTTCTTCTTGATAAAGTATTTGTGAGTGCGGGGGTTCGGGGCATGCAGATTGAACTTAAACCCGAAGATTTAGTTCGTGCCTGCAATGCTACTACCCTTGATTTAGTTTTGGAATAATAATCAGTTTTCTGTAAAAATCTCAAAGCCGGTGCCGGAGTAGGAGAGAGTGTATCCTTCCGGTGCCTGGAATTTTTGTCCCAGAGAGAGAATGAGGCTTCCCTTTTCTCCGGTGATTTTTGCCGTATACTGACCTGCGTTTGCAGAAAGAACTACTCTTGTGCTAGTCTCATTTATGCCAAGACTTGACCTGAGTGAAATTAAATAACGGATGTGATTTTTATATGTTCTCTCCGTACCGGGAACAATTTTTCCGCCCAGGTACTGACTTTTGTTTTTTGTGCTTGTGTCATCACTTTCGGAAGATGCAAAGTAGTGCTGCCAGGCAACACAGGGGTAACCGGGGTGGGTAAGAATAAGGGCGTATGCAAGACCAAGGTCTGCGGAGTCTAAGGGCCAGAGTGCCTGGGTACTGCCGGTGTCATGGTTGTCTACAAAAGTAACTGCATCTTCTGCGCTTGCGGCAAAGATTGTGTTGGGGCTTGCAAGAAGATTGTAGTTGTTGTTCTGACTGTAAGTGGAAGTTCCGAAGACTGAGTTCAGCATGCCCTTGAGTACAAAGTCAAAAACCCGTGATTTTTTTCCCTGAACCTCGTTTACACTGTATGTTGTGGAAGAAACCCACGAAGTCATTTTATCTGTCCAGTTTGTGCTGCTTGTGGAAAAAGAGTCTGGCCACATTTCGCCTACAGAAAATTCTGCGTCTGTCATTGCATTGTAGTAGCCGGTGTATTTTCCTGCATAACCGCGAACGTAGTCATACCTCCAGCCTTTAAAACCTGCGTCTTTAAGGACATCATTCATCCAGCTTACGATTTCGTTTTGCACTGTTGTGTTTGTGTGGTCAAGGTCACGGCCGCTTGCGTAACTGTCACCTGTGTCTGCATTTCCCCTCATGGAAGAAGGAACTTTGCTCATGTTTGAGTCACTTGTAAAACCTTCGTCTCCTGAACAGATTGCCTTGTAGTTGCTCCCTTTTACAGTGCCGAAGCTTGGGTTTACAAAATCGCCCCAGCTTGTGCTTCCAACCCGGTGGTTTATTACAATGTCACCTATTGCTTTTGCAGGAGAGATTGCGTTTATGGAAGCCCTGAGGGTAGAGGAGTTTCCGTACATGGATGTGAGGTTGTTCAATTCTCTGGGTAGATAGCCGTTGTCAGAAAGGGAATTTGAAACCGGGGGGAACCATACGTACTCGAAGGTGCCCTTAATCTGGTCTGCGTTTTCTTTTACCACAGTGAACCAGTCTTTTGTGTAACCTGTGCGGGAATTACTGTTGCTTGACCAGGTAAAGCCCTGCAGCATTACGTTTGTGGATTCGATTACAATGCTTTCTTCTATTGAAGTGTCATCATCCTCTGAGTAAAGGGCACCCTCGTTCAGGCAGGAAGTAAAGGTAAAAAGGGTTACCAGGACTGAAATAAAAATGAAAGGAAAAAATGTGTGTTTCATGAAAAAGAGTATAACTCTTTTAGGAAAAAATTAGAACTACCGGTGAGGGGCTGCCCCATAAGTTGTAGTTTTGAGACAGCCCCGTGGAAAAACTAGAACACTGCGATTACTTCGCCGTTGGGGTATTCATTTGCAATCCAGTTCTTTACCTTTTCACTCTTAAGGGCGTTTACAAGAGCTTTGATTGCGGGTTTTTCATCGTTACCTGCTTTAACTGCAATTACGTTCACGTAGGGAGAATCTGCACCTTCTACATAGAGTCCGTCTTCAGTAGCCTTGAGTCCTGCAAGAAGGGCATAGTTTCCGTTGATTGCGGCAAGGTCTACGTCAGGCAGCATTCTTGTAAGGGAAGCAGCTTCAATTTCTGTAAACTTAAGGTTCTTTGGGTTTTCTGTAACATCCAGTGGAGTTGCAGTTACACCGGAACCTTCGCGAAGGGTAATAAATCCTGCAGACTGCAAAAGAAGAAGTGCGCGTCCGCCGTTGGTGGGGTCGTTTGGAATTGCCACAGTGGCTCCGTTGGGAATGTCAGAAAGATTTTTGTACTTGTTTGAATAAAGTGCAAAGGGTTCAATGTGAATTCCGCCTGCATTTACAAGATGATAGTTTCTTTCTGCGTTAAAAGATTCCATGTAGGGCAGGTGCTGGAAGTAGTTTGCATCAATTTCGCCAGACTCCAGTGCTTCGTTTGGGGTTACATAATCTGTAAATTCCACAACCTCAAGAGTAATTCCCTGTGAAGCAAGGTCTTCCTTTACAAGGTTAAGGATGGATGCGTGTGGAACCGGTGTTGCTCCAACCTTAAGGGTGTTTGTGTTTCCCTTTTTCTGGCATCCGCTTACAGAAAGTGTCAGAATACCTGCCAGGGCTATTGCTGCTGCCTGTAAAAGTGTTTTTTTCATGTTCAACTCCTTATTCAACGGAAAATGATATTTTCCTAGAGATTTACTATGTTTTGGATAGTAATGATTATTACACCTTTTGTCAAGAATGTGGAGAAATTAAAGATTTATTCAACTTTTGCCGATACAAAAATGGGATTGTATTTACATTGCTCCAGAATTTGATTTTTGGGCAATCTGGGGTTATCCTATATATTAGTAATTAGGGAGCTATGCAGATGAAAAAGAAACTCGCCTCTTTTGCAATGCTGTTTGTCATTGTTTCAGTCGTCTTTGCTGGTGGTCGTAAGGATATCGAAGAGAAATCTCTCGGTGCCAGAAACAGCTGGCAGGAATCTTTAGACGTAAATAATAAGCCGGCAGGAAAGTACAATGTGGTCGTTACCGCAGAAGACAAAGCCGGAAATACAACCTCGGCAGGCCCCTTTAATATTTGGCTTGACCCTGACTCAGACCTTCCTGTGGTGGGCATTACAAACCCTGTGGAAGGAATGCGTGTTCCCGGTAACCTGAACATTGTCGGTACCTGTATTGATGATGATGCAGTTGACCACGTGAGTCTCATTCTTGATGGCAACTACGATGACATTAAAACTGCAACCGGTAAAGAATTCTGGGCCTACTACCTTGATACAAACAACCTTCACGAAGGCCCCCATACAATAGAAGTATTTGGAACTGATGTTAACGGTTTGAACGGAAATCACGTTTTCCTTACATGGCAGCTTGACCGCCGTGCTCCTGTTACTGAAGTGCGCAACTACAATATGGGCGAGATTGTAGCGGGCAAAATCAGTCTGGAAGGAGCATCCCTTGACGGAAACGGAATCAGACAGCTTGAGTATTCACTTGACGGTGGAAAACACTATTCTCTTGCAAAAATAAAGGAAGTAAAACTTCGTGAACCGGATTCAGAAGGCCGCACAAGTGAATTCTACTTTTCAATCCCTGTAGATACGACAAAATTCCCTGATGGTCCTGCAACCTGCTGGTTTAAGGCAACAGACTGTGCAGGTTCAGTGGGACGCTTTGCATATCTCTTCTTTATAGATAACACAAAACCAGACGTACGCATTGTTTCTCCCGCAGACGGAGAAGTAAAGAACGGTGTGTTTACCGTGGCAGGTTACGCAAAAGACGTAATCGGAATTGAAAAACTAAGCTGGCAGTGGGGCGAACAGACCGGAGACTTTACCCTTATTCCAGGAAACCCCTACTGGGTAATAGAAGTTGATTCCCGCGGTAAAATAAAAAGCGAAGTATTCAGCGTTACGGCAGTGGACATTATGGGAAACTCCGTGACCATGAAAAGAAATATTCCCCTTAATCAGGAAGCAGATAAACCTGTAGTTACCATTAAGAGCCCTGAACAGAATCTTCTTGTAAACGGCAATGAAGAAAAATTCTTCCTTCGTGGTATTGCAAAAGATGATGACGGGGTTGTTTCCATAACCTGGAGTCTTGACGGCGGAGAAGAAAGCACTGTAAATACATCTGGTGTATTCTATGCAGAAATTCCCGGTCACCTTGACTTTGGCATTCATACCCTTTCCGTATATGCAACAGACAGATT
>JAEEKM010000254.1 GCA_016282455.1 Treponema sp.
CAGGGAAAGATTCAACAAGAATCTTGCAGATGATTTTTCCAAGCTGGGTCGGAACAAGCTGTTTATTGCTTCTGGTAACATAGTAGCGGTCAAGCAGCACACTGATGATTGGAGAATAGGTTGAAGGACGTCCGATTCCTTTTTCTTCCAGGGCTTTAACAATGGAAGCATCAGTGTATCTTGAGGGTCCCTGTGTAAAGTGCTGTTCAGGATAGAACTTACCGCTTGAAAGTTTTTCGTCTACCTTAAGGGAAGGAAGGGAACCTGTAACTTCTTCTTTTGAAGAAAGAGTTTTTATTACATTGTAAAAACCTTTTTCACTAAGTTTAGAAGCACTTACACGGAAGATTGCATCTCCTGCCTTAATGTCTACACTGGTGGTGCGGGTCTTTGCATTGTTCATCTGACTTGAAACAAAACGTTCCCAGATGATTGAATAAAGACGGAGCTGGTCTCTTGTAAGATATTCTTTTACACTGTCGGGAGTGTATTTTACGTAAGTGGGGCGGATTGCTTCGTGGGCATCCTGTGCACCTTTTCCAACTGCATATTCAATTTTTTCAGGAGGAAGCTGGTCTGGAAAGTTCTTACCAATCCAGTCACGCACATCATCAATTGCAGTCTGAGAAATACGAACGCTGTCTGTTCGCATGTAAGTGATAAGACCTACACGGGTTGAACCTATCTGAATGCCTTCGTAAAGCTGCTGGGCAATCTGCATGGTTTTGCGGCTGGTGTAGCCTAAACGGGTTGCACTTAACTGCTGGAGTTTTGAAGTGGTAAAGGGAGCCTTTGGGCGGACAGTTTTTTCTGTTTCCTTTACTTCGCTTACAATACAGTCGCTGTTTTGAATTTCATCTATGATTTTGTTTACTTCTTTTTCACTCTTAAGTTCAGGTTTTGTTCCCTTGTACTGAACAAGCTGGGCGGTAAACTTTGTCTTTCCTTTTACAAAGTCTGCATCGAGGGTCCAGTATTCTTCAGGAATAAAGTTTTCAACTTCTTCTTCGCGTTCACAGATGAGGCGGAGGGCCACAGACTGAACACGGCCTGCACTAAGACCATTCTTAACTTTTTTCCATAAAAGAGGACTCAGATTATAACCCACAAGTCTGTCAAGAACACGGCGGGCTTTCTGGGCATTCACTTTATTTTCTTCTATATCACCGGGATGTTTTACGGCTTCTTTAATTGCAACCGGAGTAATTTCGTTAAAGACAATGCGTTCAATGGGTGCAGTAGTTTTGTCCTGAAGTGCATTGCGCAGGTGCCAGGCAATTGCTTCTCCCTCGCGGTCATTATCAGATGCAAGCAGAACCTGTGTGGAATTTTTTGCATCTTTCTGAAGTTCCTTAAGAAGTTTTGCCCTGCCGCGAACGGTAATGTATTCGGGCTGAAAATTATTTTCTACATTTATTGCAAGACGGCTTTTGGGAAGGTCAATAAGATGTCCCATACTGGCCTTTACGGTGTATCCGCTTCCAAGGTAGTGTTCAATGGTTTTTGCCTTTGCAGGCGACTCCACTATGACAAGAGTATGTTTTTTAGAAGTCTTCTTTTTAGTTGTAGCTTTTGCCATGCTATACCTCAACTCTCTTTACGCCGATCTAAAAAATCAGCAAAGTTTCTTATTATGGGAGCACCTTCATCCACATAACTTGAAAGAGTGTGCTCCAGTTTATATGCAAGCCCGGACGTATTCTTTGCAAGAGAAAGTTTTTGTCTTAAGGCCTTTTTACTTTTTTCATCCTGAAGTCTGGCTTCTTCACAAAAAGCAGACTCATGCACATACAGATCCCGGTTGTAGTCTAAGGCAAACTGGGCTGTAATTAAAGTGCCGCTTCCACAGGGGGCCTGTACTGCAATAGTAGCAGAACTTAAGGCTGCAATTATTCTGTTCCGCTGAACAAACCTGAAAGGTTCTGCAGGAGTTCCAGGAATGTATTCACTTAAAAGCAGACCACCTGTCTGAATAATGTTTCTTGCAAGAGCCTTGTGTCCTTCTGGAACGATTGTATCTATTCCAGTGGGGAGTACTGCACAGGTACGTCCTCCCTTAACAGAAAGCGTTCCCTTGTGGGCAAAGGCATCAATTCCGTTTGCAAGACCACTTACCACAGTAAATCCATGCTCTGCTGCATCATGTGCAAAGTTAAAGGAAGCTTCTGCACATTCACGGATGACATCTCTTGTTCCAACCACAGACACACAGGGTTCAAGAAGTGCATTCAAATCTCCCCGCCAGAAAACCATGTAGGGCATATCGGGAATCTCCCTTAAAAGAACAGGAAAGTCCGCTTCGTCAAAACGCGCACACTGTATCTTCTGGGCTTCCATAAGGGCGAGAGACTTTCTTGCAAAAAGAACGGTATCCTGACCGTTCCACTTTGATTTAGAAACCCTGCCTATGATTTTAGAGATGTCTGTTATAGAAAGTACCGCAAGTTGCTCCAAACTGTCAATATTCTTCTTTAAAATAACTTTTTCCCGAAGTGTTAAAAAAGAGATTGAAGAAATTGCGATATCCAAATCCTGCATAGTCTAAAGGTACTTAATTTGAGTGCATGATGTCAAGAACATCTTTTTTTCTTGCTTCTGCCTCAGAAACCTTTTCTGCATTGGGTTTAAGCGTAATAATCTGGTCGTAGAGGGAAATTGCTTTTTCAAACTCGTAATTCATATAGTAAACACGGGCAAGAACAAACATTGCATTTGTGTCGCGGGTCTGGGTCTGCAAAAAGCGCTCAAGGTAAGGAATTGCTTTTTCACTTTCGTCCATGAGCTCAAAGGCGTAAAGCACACCGATTCCGTACATGGCACGGTAGTAGCGGGGGTCAATGCTTAAGGCACGTTCGTAGGCACTTTCACTTAAACGAAGATAGTTAAGGCGCTTCCTGTCGTTTTCACGGCTGCCCTGAGCCTGATAATCCAGCTGGGAGTTTGCAAGATAACCTGCACACACGCCAATCCAATAGTAGAGATTAGCATTGTCAGGATAAAAAACAACTGACTGCTGAAAGGCTTCGAGTGCTTTTGTGTACATGCCCTGGTCCAGGTAACGGGTTCCAAGAATTTTAAACCAGATGCCTTCCTGTGCCTGGGTTGCAACAAGATCCATTGCACGGGCATCGTATTTTTTTATTGCTTCTTCAAGTTCTTCTTTTGTAGTGGGATTAGAAACGCCCTCTTCCATTTTCTGCATGCGCTTAACGGTATTCATTGAAGGAGAGCAGGAAGTTATTCCCAGAATAAAAATGCCCAGCAGTGCAATTAACGTCCTGCCTGCAAAAAAACAAGATGACTTTTTCATTTATTTCCTCCCTGAGTATTCTCCCCTCTGTGACCGGGAAAATATTCTCTATGAAAATCATGCAGCTGTTCTGCGTCTATGTGTGTATATATCTGCGTTGTTGCAAGATCGGAATGCCCCAGAAGTTCCTGAACACTGCGAAGGTCTGCCCCACCGGCAAGAAGATGCGTAGCAAAGGAATGCCTTAGCGTATGGACTTTTGCCTGAACACCGCTCTTAGCTTCCATTGCCTGAAAGTTTTTCCAGATGCCTTTTCTGGAAAGGGGATTACCCCTGCAGTGAACAAAAACTTCCGCCACATTTTTTTCTTTTACCAGAAGAGGGCGTGCTTCTGAAAGATATTTTTTAAGCCAGTATTTGGCAACATCTCCAAAAGGAACAATTCTTTCTTTGTCCCCCTTACCGTGAACCAAAAGAAGCTGTTCCTTAAAGTGCACGTTGGAAATTAAAAGACCAGCCGCTTCTGAAATGCGGAGGCCTGAACTGTAGATCAGTTCGTAAAGGGCACGGTCCCTTAAACCGGCGGGTTTAGAAACATCTACCGCTTCAAGTAGACTTTCTACCTGATCTAAATCGAGCACTTTTGGAAGAAGACGTTCTGCTTTAGGGCGGTCAAGTTCCAGTGCAAAGTTTTCACTCCAGACTCCCTGTCTTTTTAAATACTGTCCAAAGGCACGGAGGGCGGAAATATCTTTTGCACGGGTCAGTTCTGAAAAACCACGGCTCTTTCTTTCTACAAGAAATGCAACCAGGGTGCGGGTGTCTGCGGCAGAAAGATTCATTTCTTTTTCCTTAAGAAACTTAAGGAATTCCTCGCAGGAAAAAACATAAGTTTCTGCCGTGAGTTCAGAATGGCGTTCCACAAGAATTACATCGTTGTAAAAACCCTGCAAATGATTTTCCATGTCAGAAAAAATCCTTACTCAGAAAGATTGATTCCCCTGGGAAGATTATCCACATTGCGCCACACTGCAGGCTGACTCAAATCATCAGAACGAACAGTAATGCCGCTGGGAATGGAATGAACACCAGGTCTTGGCTGAGGTTTTACAGAAACATTTTCTGTCTTTACAGAATCTGAGTTTTCAAGATTGAGTCCTGACGAAGATTCAGCACCCTCTGAGGCAAGTGCAAAAAGAGTTTCCTTTTTTAAGGGAAGTGAACTTGCAGAAGGACTTTCCTCTTCTTCAGAAGTTTCTGTATCCTTTGTGTCGTCGCCTGCGGAACTTCCCATTCCACCGCGGAGAACTTTTGCAAAATCAGAAGCGGAGAATACATTGTCATTTTTTTCTGCAGAAGCATTATCAGAATCAGGAGTAAGAAGGTCTCCGGAATCTGCCTGATCAAAGCCGGTTGCAATTACAGTTACTGCAACTTTTTCGCCCATCTCCTGATCAAGAACAAGACCGACAAAAACTTCAACGTATTTTGCAGCAGATGCTTTAATGTTGTTAACAATTTCTTCCACTTCAAGCATGGAAAGATTTTCGCTTCCCGTAATGTTGATGAGGATTTTTGAAGCACCGTCAATCTGTCTGTTTTCAAGCATGGGGTTGTTGATTGCTTCCTGTGCGGCAGTAATAGCCCTGTTCTCTCCGGAACCAAAGCCCACGCCAAGAATGGAGTCACCCTGATTTTTCATAACGCTCTTTACGTCTGCAAAGTCAAGGTTAATTTCTCCGTGACGGGTAATGATTTCAGAAATTCCCTGTACACCCTGACAAAGCACATCGTCTGCAAGACGGAATGCCTGTGGCCAGGGAAGAGGTTTATCTGTGTATTTTTCAGCAACCTTCATTACCTGTTTGTTTGGAATAACGATAAGGCTGTCTACATTTTTTCTGAGTTTTTTAATTCCTTCGAGTGCATTTGACATGCGGGCAGGTCCTTCAAACTCAAAGGGAGTTGTAACAACTGCAATTGTAAGAATACCTGCTTCGCGGGCAATACCTGCAACAACCGGGGCTGAACCTGTTCCTGTTCCACCACCCATACCGGCCGTGATTATTACCATGTCGGCTCCAGTTAAGGCACGGGCAATTTCTTCCCTGTCTTCATTTGCGGCACTTTCACCAACGGCAGGGTTTCCGCCTGCACCAAGGCCGCCAGTAAGTTTCTGTCCGATTGCAATACGGGTCTGTGCCGTTGAATGATTTAAAGCCTGAAGATCTGTATTCATCACGACAAACTCAACGTCTTTTACACCGGCACTAATCATTCTGCGGACTGCATTAGATCCACCGCCACCACAGCCTACAACTTTTATAACGGTAGGATTCTCTTCTTCAAACTGTGCTCCCGCCTGTGAATCCTGTACTACAGAAAGTTCTATCATAGTCCCCTCCTAGAAAAACTTTTTTATAAAACTTTTTAAAAGACCCATCTTTCCTTCCCCAGAAGATGAATCCATACGCTTTGACTTGTGACCTTTTTCTTTACGCACTGAATCTTTGTTGGCAATCACAAGTCCAGTTACTGTTGCAAAATCAGGTTCCCTGTAACTCTGGTCTGCACCGCCTAAATCAGGAGCACATCCGACCCTTACAGAGCTTGTTCCCCATACACTTTCGCAGAGTTCAACAACACCCGGCATTAAAGAACCACCGCCTGTAAGAACAATACTGCCCGAAAGTTTTTTGAGGTTTGAATTGCGAACCACATCTTTTTTTACAAGAGTAAAAATCTCTTCCATGCGGGAAGCGATTATTTCGCAGAGTTCATATCTGTTTGTAAGTTCCGGAGGACGACCGCCCACACCAGGAATAATTACTTCTTCTTCCTTTTCATTTCCCTGAATCCAGCAGCAGCCTTTTTCGATTTTTATTTTTTCTGCAACTGAAACAGGAATTCCTTTTACAACAGAAATATCGCTTGTAACAAGATTTCCGCCCACAGGAATTGAACAGGTGTAAACAGGTGCCCCCTTGTTAAGCACCATCACGTCTGTGGTTCCTCCGCCCAAGTCAATGAGGATTGAACCAAGTTCCCTTTCGTCTTCGTGAACGGTAGCATAAGTGGAAGCAAGGGTTTTTAGCATAATGTCATCGTACTGGTAACCTGCACGAATAAGACTCTGATTGATGTTTGAAAGGGCTGTAATGGAAGCGGTTACAAGATGAACTGCAACTTCAAGGCGAACTCCCATCATGCCAATGGGATCTTTTACTCCGCTCATTGTATCAATTGTATATTCCTGAGGAATTACGTGAATGAGGCTCTTGTCTGGAGAACGGGGTACTGCGTGGGAAACTTCTATTGCACGTTTTTTTGCAGACTCAGAAATTTCTAAGGCACGGTTTTTTGACGTAGGGTCAACTGCAACTGCACCACGGGAGTTAAGGCTTTCTACCTGACTTCCGCCAACTGCAGTGTAAACGCTTGTAACTTCAACACCGGCTTCCTGTTCTGCTTCTTCAATTGTTTCTTTAATGACACTTGTTGCGGCATCAATGTTAACAATCACACCGTTTCTTAAACCCGCAGAAGGTTTCTTTGCACAGCCGATAATTTCAAGATGACCGTCATCATCATTTTCTGCAATTACAACGCGGACAAAAGATGTACCGATATCAAGTCCAACGATTATGTTACTCATCTTACGCTCCTGCTACTCTGTGGTACGGTAAGAAACTGCACCATAGCGAAGATCAACAACTTTAACATTAGGTTCAATGGAAGTTACCACATCAAGAAGTACCATCATGTACTTGAGCTGCTCTTCATCTAGACTGCGGTCTGTAAGAACCCGTAC
>JAEEKM010000255.1 GCA_016282455.1 Treponema sp.
CTTGAAAGCATTGCATGGCTTGAAAACTTTTTGATTGAGTTTGAAAACTGTGTTATTGTTGTGAGCCACGACCGTCACTTCCTTAATGCAATCTGTACCTACATCTGTGACATTGACTACGGTAAGATTACCCAGTTCACCGGTAACTATGACTTCTGGTATCAGATGAGCCAGATTATGCAGAAGCAGGCAAAGGATGAAAAGAAAAAGCGTGAAGACAAAAGGGCCGAACTTAAAACCTCCATCCAGCGCTTTGCAAGTACTGTTTCTAACGCAGATCAGGCCTCACGCCGTAAAAAGGTGCTTGAAAAACTTGAACTCGAAGAACTTCCCGTTACAAGCCGCAAGTTCCCCTACGTGCATTTTACTAGCGACAGGGAAATCGGAAACTTTGTTCTTACTGCAGAAAACCTTAACTCAAAGGACAGCGACGGAAACGTTCTGCTTAAAGACTTCAGCATAACCGTTCATCCGGGCGAAAAAGTTGCCTTTGTGGGAATGGAACACAACAGCATTACTTCTTTCTTTGACATTGTTTCTGGTGATGTAAAGTGTGAGGGTGCTACAATCAACTGGGGCCAGACTACAAGCCACACCTACATGGGCCGTGATAACTCTAAGTATTTTGACAACAACCTGAACATTACCGAATGGCTCAAGCAGTATTCTAAAGAACAGGATGATGCTTACGTGCGCGGTTTCTTAGGACGCATGCTCTTTACAGGAGACGAAAGCCTTAAGCCGGTAAAAGTTCTTTCTGGTGGAGAAAAGGTTCGCTGTATGCTTTCCAAGATGATGCTTAGTGGTGCCAACGTTCTTATTCTTGATGACCCCACAAATCACCTTGACCTTGAAAGTATTGAAAGCTTGAACCAGGGCCTTGTCCGCTTCCCGGGCGTGGTGCTTTTCTCAAGCCATGACCATGAGTTTATCAGTACAATCGCAAACCGCATCGTGGAAATTACCCCTAAGGGAATTATTGACCGCATGATGAACTTTGACGATTACTTAAAAGACGAGCAGGTTAAACAGCTGCGCAAAGAAGCCTACGAAGGAACCGGCCGCAAAATCCGTTTCTAGTTTCATCTCTAATGCGAGTTTATGTCTTTCGTAAACTCTCAGAGAAACCGTCAGGTTTCTCCTCATTCCGACCGAAGCAAGGTGAAATGTCATTCCGACCGAAGCAAGGTGAAATGTCATTCCGACCGAAGCGAAGTGAAATGTCATTCCGACCGAAGCGAAGCGTAGTGGAGGAATCTACACTTGTTTAATAAAGCAACATTTGTAGACATCTCGACTACGCTCGATGATGTGACAGCAGAAAGCGTTGATTTTTTATACCCTTTCCACTAGGGCAAAGAGCTGTTTTCTTGTGATTGTGGTGTAAACGGGTCGTCCGTGGGGGCAGTGGGGATCCGGCAGTTCCAGTGCATGTCGTGCAATGGTTGCTGCAGTTTCCCTGTCCAGCATGTCTCCGTCCATAACTGCAGAACGGCAGGCAGTACTTGCGGCAACCGCATTTATCATGTCATGAGGATTTATCCGTCTGTCAAGCAAATCTTTTTTTAAGTCAGCTTCAGAACCCTTCCAGCGGATTGGAACAGTAGTAACTTCCCATTTGCCGTTCCCCTTGTTTTCGCAGGTGTAGCCGCATTCTTCCAGATTATCTTTAAGTTCGGTAAGAAAATTATCATCCGCCTCACTGTCAGTTTGAATCACATAGGGCACAAGAAGAGTTTGTTTTTGCCCTGCATCTTCCATAATCCGGTTGTAAAGATAACGTTCATGGGCCGCATGCTGGTCAATGATGTAAAGAACATCATTTTTTTCTGCAATAAGAAAGGTTCCCAGAGCACTTCCCACAAAATGAAAACCGTCCTCGTCTTTTTCCTGAGGAAGATAATTTGCTTTTGTAATGCGGCCCTCAACAGAAGCATTTTCTTCAGAAGCAACTTCTCCAATTTCCGAAGAAAGGATTGCCGCAAGTTTTTGTGCAGACGTTTTATTCTGGTTTGAAGAACCAAAGTAAATTTTATTCTGGTTTGAATGTTTTGTAGAAAAAGAAAAATCATGCTTTTCATACTGGGCTTTTTCAGAAAAAGGCTTTACATAAGAAGTTGTCTCAGTGGCAGATACTATGCTTTCTGCAAAATCAAAGCCGGGAACTTTTGTATTATCCTCTTCTTCTGCAACATTCACAAGATTCTGTACTGTAAACTTTTTGTAAAAATCACGGGTAACTGAACTTACTCCGTGGTGAAGGGATGCAATATCCTTAAAGCGGGCTTCTCTTTTTGCAGGGTGAATGTTAAAGTCCACAAGAGCAGGATCCATGTTCACAAAAAGGCAGGCAACAGGATGGGTTCCGTTTGGAAAGTAACCCTGTGCTCCGTACTCAATTGCCTGAAGAAGTGAATACTCCTGAATGCGGCGTCCGTTTACGTAGATAAAAATATTTTTTCTATTGCTCCGAGCAACTCCTGGTTCACCCAGTACCAGTTTAAATGACCAGCTTCCGTCTCCAGACTTTCCTTCTGTTTCATAGAACATGGAGTCGTCTTCAAAGAATTCCATGGTCTGGCAAAAGCGTTCTTTTAATGA
>JAEEKM010000256.1 GCA_016282455.1 Treponema sp.
CGAAATTACTTCTACAGATAAAATTCCCGTCTACATTGAAGAAGCCCGAAGGATGGGTATTCCTGTAGATGCTCCTGACGTTAACCGAAGTGATGCCATATTTGACGTAGTAGACGGACGCATTGTTTTTGGTCTCATGGGTATTAAGGGCATGGGTGCCGGTGCTGCAGAAACAATTGTAAAAGAACGCGAAGCAAACGGTCCCTACAAAGACTTCATTGATTTCCTTGACAGAATTGATTTAAAGAGCGTGAACAAAAAAGCCATTGAAGTTCTTATAAAAACCGGCGGTTTTGATCACCTTGATAAAAATCGTTCAACCCTTATTAAAAACTACGAACGTGCCATTGAGTATTCAGAAAAAAAACGTTCAGGTAAAGACAACGGACAGGTAAGTCTTTTTGAAGAAGCAGGTATTCCTGAGTTTGCAGATTTTACCTACGAAGAAGTGGATGAACTTCCCCTCATGGAAAAACTCAACATGGAAAAAGAACTCATCGGCTGCTATGTGAGTGGACATCCCTTAGACGAAATGCGGCAGGTAATAGAATCCTGTGTTACCCTGGACAGTTCTAATTTTGCAAGGGAAACAAAAATCGCCAAGGCAGAAAAAGAAAGAATCGAAAACACTCCCAATATTTCCTGGAAGCAAAAACGAGAGGCAGGAAAATTCTACATTGCAATGGGAATGGTTACAGGCCTTAGAACAATCATGAACAAAAAAAACCAGCAGATGGCATTTGCAAAACTCATGGATTTTAAAGACTCCATTGAACTTGCCTTCTACGGAAACACCTGGGCTTCATTAAAAGATAAAGTTCAGGAGGGCGGAATCTATGCCTTCCGTGGAAAAATAAACATTTACAATGACAATGCAAGTTTTGCCGTAGAAACTCTGGAAGATCCCGCTCAGTTAAAGGAAAAATCAATCTCTGCCGTTCACGTACAGCTTCAGGGCGGATTTTCTGTGCAAAAAGAAATTGCTTCTCTGAGAGATTTTTTATTTGGCGAAACAGGTAATTGTTCAGTATATTTTCATGTAGATGTGGGTGGAAAAACTTACATCGTAAAAGCCAACAATCAGCTTTCAGTTTCCCATTCTGAAGACTTTATGCAAAGACTAAAAGATTTGCCCCTTGTTCAGGATGTGTGGAGCGAATAGGAGGAGATAATGGTACTGCAAACAATTTTCCGTGTACTGGCATCCTTAGTTTCCGTGTATACTTTCATTTGCTTTGTGCGCATCATACTCACATGGATTCCATCTCTTTCATACAGTCGTTTTACAAATTTTCTTGCCCGCATTACAGACCCCTATCTTAATCTCTTTCGTGGAATAAGATGGCTCCGCATGGGAAGTTTTGATTTTAGTCCTGCAGTGGGGCTTTGTCTTCTTTCCGTTGCATCTTCACTGCTTTCTCATTTTTCACACATGGCACGTTTTTCCATTGGTTCTATTTTAAGCATGATTGTGGAACTTGCCTGGTCACTTGCTTCATCCATCCTCACTTTTATTCTGATTATGCTTATTGTGCGCCTTGTGCTGATTCTGATTAAAAAAGACGACTACTATTCACAGAGCCCAATTCTAGATCAGCTTGACCGTTCCATTGCTCCACTGGTACACAACATTTCAAAAACTTTTACTGGTGGAAAAAAGATTACCTATAAATCAGCCCTTATTATTGCAAGCGTGTCGATTTTTGTAGTGCAGATTGTGGGAAGCCTTCTTTTTTCATGGATAGCAACTCTTATTTCTTCACTGCCGTTTTAACCCGGGAAAGGAAAGCCTTAGGGAATGAAACTTTCTGAACTTGGCGGAACAATAGAATCTCTTTCCGGGGTAGGACCTGCAACTGCGGCTGCTTTTGCAAAACTTTCAATTTTTACTGTTGCAGATTTACTTTCTACTTTTCCAAGAGACTACGAAGACAGAACACAGAGAGTTCCCTTAAGCGGCTACGAACATTCCAAAGTGCATACAATCTGTAAGGTGATGGCTCACGACTGGTTTGGTTATGGGCGCATGAAGACCCTTAAGATTGCAGTTACTGACGGAACAGGTGTCGGCTGGCTGGTTGCCTTTAACAGACCCTTTTTGCAAAAATCACTCCCAGAGGGAAGCATAATTGCCGTAACAGGAAAATTTGAAGTTAAGTACAACGAACTTCAGTCCACTTCTTTTGAAGCAGAACGTCTTTCCTACGAAGGTGAACTTTCTGACTGGGAAAATACAGCGGTTCCTTCAAGCGGAGTGCTGCCGGTTTATCCTCTTACAGAAGGACTTTCGCAAAAGAATTTCCGCAAGGCAGTTTCCATTGCAATAAGGCAGTATGGAAAGGCAGTGCAGGATGAAATACCAGAGTCCCTTATAAGCGAACGGAAGCTTCTTCACAAAGCACAGGCCCTTACCTGGATTCACATGCCGGAAAATCTTTCTCAGGTAAACGAAGCCCGACACACATTAATTTACGAAGAACTCTTTTTGTTTGAAAAGAAAATGGCAGAGAGAACTCTTGCTCACCGCGGAAGTCTGCCAACCTTTACACAGGCGGCCGTGTTTGACGGAGCAATGGGTGCCCCTGATGCAGGAAAACACCTGTCTCTCCCCCAGACTGATGAAAAAGAAATTGAAGAAAAGTTTAAGAGCAATCTCTCTCCAAAACAAAAACTTTTTTTAGAGCGTCTTCCCTTTACTCTTACAAGCGGACAGATGGAAGCAATAAGTGACATGAACCGCGACATGGAAAAGAGTATTGAAGATTTGAATACACTAAAGAATTTTCCAGACAAACTTGACCACACTCCCTTTAACATGCAGCGGCTTGTGCAGGGAGATGTAGGTTCAGGAAAAACTCTTGTTGCTTTTTTCATGTGTCTTCGTGCAATTGATTACGGCGGACAATGTGCCCTTCTTGCACCCACAGAACTTCTGGCAAGGCAGCATGCAGAAAATGCTTCTTCCATGCTGGAACCTCTCGGTGTTAAGGTGGCTTTTCTTACCGGAAACCTTAAGGCAAAGGGACGGGAACTTCTTGTTAAGGCACTCAAGGAAGGACAGATTCATATTGTAGTGGGAACCCATGCACTTTTTAGCAGGAACGTTGTCTATAAAAATCTCATGCTTGCGGTGATAGATGAACAGCACCGCTTTGGGGTTGCGCAGAGAGAGGCAATCATTGCAAAGGGAAGGGTAACTTCTCCAGGCGGAGAAATGAGTCATGCTCCTGACACAATCATGATGAGTGCGACTCCCATTCCGCAAACCCTTGCCCTTACTGCCTTTGGTGATCTTGATGTAAGTACAATCCGTACTATGCCAAACGGACGCCTTCCCGTAAAAACCTATCTCATTGTAATGGGGCATGAGTCTAATGTGTATGAGGCGGTGCGGCAGGAACTTGCAGTAGGACATCAGGCATATTTTGTTTACCCGAGAATCGGCGAAGGAGATGAAACTTCCGGAGAAGAAGGTGCAAGTGGCCTCAAAGGCGCAGAAGAAATGTTTGACTTTTTGCAAAAAAAAGTTTATCCGAATTTCCCCTGTGCCCTCATTCACAGTAAGGTTGATGAAGAAAGTCAGCATAAAATTCTTGCAGATTTTAAAGACGGAAAAATAAAAGTTCTTGTTGCCACTACAGTTGTAGAAGTTGGAGTGGATGTTCCAAATGCAACCTGTATTGTCATTGAACATGCAGACAGATTTGGTCTTGCAGAACTTCATCAGCTGCGCGGACGTGTTGGTCGTGGAAAATTACAGAGCCACTGTTTTTTAATCTACGGAAAAAACATTACGGAAGACGGCAAGGCCCGTATGAGGGCAATCCGTGAAAGCACAGACGGTTTTAAAATTGCAGAAGAAGATTTAATTCTCCGTGGACCGGGTCAGGTAAGCGGAACCCAGCAGTCAGGTTATCTTGCCCTTTCCATTGCAGACCTGAACCGCGATAAAGAAATTTTAGTTCAGGCCCGCTATGATGCTTTTAATGAAGTAAAAAAAGGAAGCTGTCCCGTCAGTCAAAATCATGCTCAAGTACACGATTGACTGATTCATCAAGGGCATCGCAAATTTTTTCAGAATAAATAATCTCATTGCCTAAATCCCCGCAATAAGTTAGAATGACCAAAACATTCCTGCGAGGTTCTGTATGATTTTTTCACCGGTAGAAATAGAAGAAACAGTCAATATGTTCATGCGCCACAAACTGGATGTGCGCTGTATTACCATGGGCATTTCGCTTCGTGACTGTGCATGTGAGGACGGTAAGAAGAGCCGTCAGAAGATGTATGACAAAATTATGAAGCGTGCAGGAAATCTTGTGCGTGTGGGTCAGGATATTGAAAAGGAATACGGTGTTCCTATCATTAACAAACGCATTTCCGTTACTCCCATTTCTCTGGTGGCTGAACCCAGTGGGGAAGATTCTTATGTTGAATGGGCAGTTACTCTTGATAAAGCCGCAAAGGAACTTGGCGTAAACTTTATCGGCGGATTTTCTGCTCTTGTGCAGAAGGGCATTACCCCCGGCGATAAAGTGCTTATCAATTCCATTCCGGAAGCCCTTGCTACAACTGAGTGCGTGTGTTCTTCCGTGAACGTGGGTACAAGCAAAAGCGGAATCAATATGGATGCCGTTAAACTCATGGGTGAGACAATCAAAAAAACTGCAGAGCGTACAAAAGATCTTCCTGTAAACGGATGTGCCAAACTTGTGGTTTTCTGTAATGCACCTGAAGACAATCCCTTTATGGCAGGAGCTTTTCATGGTCCCGGAGAAGGAGATGCCGTAATTAACGTGGGTGTTTCTGGCCCTGGTGTTATTCTTGCCGCTGCACGTGACTTTAAGGGTAAGCCAATCAATGAACTTGCAGACGGAATTAAGAAGATGGCATTTAAAATTACCCGCATGGGACAGATGGTAGGAAGTGAAGCCGCAAAACGTCTTGGCGTGGACTTTGGTATTCTTGATCTTTCACTTGCACCAACTCCTGCCGTGGGAGATTCTGTTGCCCGCATTCTTGAAGAAATTGGTCTTGAGGGGGCAGGTGCTCCCGGTACAACTGCTGCTCTTGCAATGCTCACCGATATGGTTAAAAAAGGCGGTGTTATGGCAAGTACAAATGTGGGTGGTCTTTCTGGTGCTTTCATTCCTGTAAGTGAAGACGAGGGCATGATTAACGCAGTAAAACAGGGAAGCATTTGTCTTGAAAAACTCGAAGCAATGACTACAGTCTGTTCTGTGGGTCTTGATATGATAGCAATCCCTGGTGATACTTCTGCAACTACAATCAGCGGTATTATGGCAGACGAAATGGCAATCGGTATGGTAAACAATAAAACCACTGCCGTCCGCTTAATTCCTGTTCCTGGTAAAAAAGCTGGTGAATGGGTTGAGTTTGGCGGTCTTCTTGGCGGCTGCCCCGTAATGGAAGTGAACAGATTCAGCTGTGCAGATTTTATTAACCGCGGCGGAAGAATTCCTGCTCCAATTCATTCTTTCAGGAACTAAAATAAACTTTGGCAGAAATTATATGTGCCCGGGAAAATACAGCACTACTTTTTGAGATTTCCATCTTCATTGGAAAAAACGAAAAGTGGTGCTGTTCTCTTTTTCAAAAACTTCTTGAAGGCGGCTCTGAAGTTTATGCCATCAGGGAAGAAGAAAAACTTCTTGGGGTCTTTGCATTTTCCGGTTCCACTTTTTTTCCATACTTTCCTTATTCTTCAAAAAAAATAAAAACCGCTCTGGAAAAATTCTTTTCTTTTCATGAAGTGCATTGTGTAAGCGGCAAAAAAGAATCCGTCAATCTTGTTCAAAAAGTACTTGCTTCCATGAAAAAAACTTGTGTAGAAAACAGGGACATGATTCTCATGGAAAAAGTTCAGGACTCATTTTTTATTCCGCCTTCTTTGCCGGAGGGAATGTCTCTTGTAAAGTGTTCCCTTTCCCATGCAGATTCACTCATGCCGCTGCAGGTGTCCTATTCCGCAGAAGAAGTGCTCCCTGCCGGGAAAAAACTTTACCCTTACGTGGAACGCTATGTGCTGGAAGAATCTTTAAAGAAAAACTGTGTGCTTGCCCTTGAAAAAAACGGAGACTTTATTGCCAAAGCCCACATGACTCTTGGTGGAAGTTCCTGTTGTCAGATTGGTGGTGTCTATACAAAACCAGATTTTAGAGGTCTGGGCTGTGCTTCTTTTTTAGTTTATTCACTTTCCCTTGAGGCGGAAAAACTTGGAAAAAAGGCTTCGCTTTTTGTGAGAAAGAAAAATTTTTCTGCAATCCACTCTTACAGGCGGGCAGGATTTAAAAAACAGGGTGCCTATAAAATTGCCTATTATTGAGCCGTAAACAAGTCTTCGTGCAAAAAAATTAGTACACTTTGTAAATGCCGCTTAAACAGAGCAGTGCCATCATGGAAATGATGTTGTCGTAGTAGCGGCGTTTTCCCTTGCGAAGGGGAGTGTCCCAGAATCTTTTTACGGCACGTTTTGCGGCGGCGTGTACGGCAGGTGAGATTGGTTCCCTGCTTCTTTCCAGTGCAACTGCAGCTTCTGCAATGCAGGCGCATAGTGCCAGAGGATGACGGGATTTTTTCTTTGTAGCTTTTCCGTCAATCAGGTATTCCATAAAATCTTCAGGCTGTTTTTTGTCAAAGAAGGTGATTAGTTTTTGTGCAACTTCACCAAGGTCAGGGCTGTCTCCAAACCACATGGAATAAAGACCGATGTTTGCGGCAACCACGTAACTGTGGCTGAAGTAAGTGCCGTGTTCTTTTGGAGAAAGCGGTTTGCCTGATTCATCCGTGTATTCTGCAGAAAGTCCTGTTTTGGGGTGGCAGGAAGAAACAATAAATTTACGGCTTGCGTCTGCGGCTTTGTTCCAGAAGTCTGAATCATTTATTGGAGCAAACATTGCGTAGAGTTCATAGAAGTGGGGCAGGTTGTAGGAAACATCCGTGTCTTCTTTTTCCATTTCATTCTTAATGAGAAAAGTTTTTTTGTTCCAGAGGGGATGTTTTGAATGAAGCATTTTTGTAAGGAGAGAAAGAGATTCTTTTTCATAGTTAAAAATGCCTTTTCCGTTTCCCCATCGGTGAGAGGCAAAGAGAAGTGCAAGAGAAATGTATTCTTCTCCGTCAGGTCGGGGCAGTTCCATTTTTACAGAGCCGTCTGTATTGCAGGCAAAGTGGAAGTAGCCTTTGTATTCGCCTTCGTTTATGTAAAGGTGATTTTTTGTCCAGGTCCAGAGTTTGTCAAAAACATCTTTCCTGTCCATCTGAAGTGAAATCATCATGCCGTAACCCATGCCTTCACTTCTTACATCATTATAGCCGGTGTCCAGTATGTAGGCTCCGTCTGCGTCTTCAAAATAAATGCGTTCGCTTTTTTTTCCTTCAAAAAGTGTCTTCCAGCTTTCTTTAATACGTTTGTTTATGTCTGCGTCTTTGTAACCAAAATCCTGGAGTAAGTTCATTAAATGCCTCCTTTTTTCAACTACAATTATAAAACCAAAACCCGGAATTCACAAGAAAAGTTTTATGATTTGTTAGATTTATTCTCTGTGTCAGAATTAAACTCAGAAGTAGACTCTCTGACCGAGAGTGATGCCGTTGTATTCCTTTAATGTTATGCCGGAAGAATTTCCCACGGACATATATCTCCAGCCAAGGTAGTGTTCATGGCGACCGGTGAAAAAACCGAGTTCCACCTGTGTAGAGAAAATCTGTGCATGAACGTCAAATTCCTGC
>JAEEKM010000257.1 GCA_016282455.1 Treponema sp.
TCTCTATTCAGATTTTAATAAAAATCCTTTCTCGCCTGAGTCTGAAAAAATAGTTGCAGTCCTTAAATCGTAAAACTAAAAAACTTTAGTTTATTCTCCAGCGGTTCCCGTCTCTGGAGAAACGGTTTGCATTTACTTCAAGAAGCCGTCCGTCCTCTCCCATCATTTTTACCATGGATGTAATTGGGTTCACTTCTGTTACGCGGAAATTTGTTCCGTCGTAAAAAAGACGTATGCCCTCGTTGGGAAGTTTTTTTCTGGCTTCTGCATACCAGTCGTATTCATAACTTAAGCAGCACAAAAGTCTTCCGCACTGTCCGCTGATTTTCATGGAGTTAAGGCTCAGGTTCTGTTCCTTTGCCATGCGGATGCTTACGGGCCTGAGTTTGTCACTTACGGAATGACAGCAGTAGGGTCTTCCACAAACACCCAGTCCGCCTGTAATGCGGCTTTCATCACGGACACCAATCTGGCGGAGTTCAATGCGCATTTTAAAGACACTGACCAAGTCTTTAACAAGTTCACGGAAGTCTACACGGTTGTCGCTTGAAAAGAAGAAAAGGGCTTTCTGTTCATCCACAAGAAAATGAACGGCAACCAGTTTCATGTCCAGATGGTGGTAGGCTACTTTTTCACGGAAGATATCGTAGGCATCTTTTTCTTTCTGGGCCAGTTCCTTTGCCCGGTTAAGATCTTTTTCGTCTGCAATGCGGATTATCTGAACAATGTCACCCTTTTTTATTCCAATGGGTTTGCTGGCTTTTCCAAGACATTTAGCAAGGTCGTTTCCATAGCGGGTTGGAACAATTACACTGTCGCCGCACCGGGGAGTAATTCCCTCTTCGCAGGTTGCATAAAGACCCTCGCAGGAATACTCCAGCTTTAATTTGTAAAGTTCTTCGGGGTAAACAAAAGTTTCTTCTTCGCCTTCGCGGGTGTCCTCGTCTTCAAGGTCTGCAAGGCTGGAAGCTTCATCATCTATATCCTGTTCAAAAATATCTGACATTTTTTTCTCCGTTTGTTTTACTCTTCATTTTACCAGTTACATTGCCATTAAGTCTACCAGAAGACCGTTGATTTCGTTCACTTTGGCAAGCAAACCCAACTGCTTTTTCTGAGAACTTAAAAGCCAGCGCGCAAGGTCATCCAGTTTCTGGTTTACCACCTGCACAGTTACCTTGGGATCAATGCTTTTTCTGGGATCCATTTTATGCCGCCGAATCATCAGTTTTGAGGGGTTATGCTTTACAACGTCAAAATTGTTGCGCACGATGAACCTCACAAACTGCGACACGCTCTGCCTGTATTCTGCAAACACTTCGGGCAGCTGGCTCTCCAAAAGTTTGTCCGCCGCAATATCAGCCTTGTCCTTAAGGAAAATTGCCGCTTCTTCAATTTCCATTCCTGCAATCTCTGCGGGAAGTCCTGCATCAAGCAATTCTTTTTCTGCAAGAGATTTTTCGTAAGCGGAAGCAAAAGATTTTTTTCCGGTTTTGTTTGTTTTTTCAGCAGCTTCTTTTCTTGAAGTCTGAGCAGCAGTCTGACTTGCAACTGCCTGTGCTACATTAAAATATGCATTCTGGCCGAGGGATTCTACGCCTGGCATCTACTGCACCTTCACAGATTTTTTTGCAAAAGACCTTGCGTTCTGCCAGCGGCTGCTTGCCTCTGCGTAAACTTCATCTTTTTTAAGGGAAATGCAGTGTCCGTGGAGAAGTACGTTATCATCTGCCTGAAGCCTTTTTGTTTCCACATCGCCAAATACAACACTGGTGGAAAGAAGATGGACTCCCTCTGGAGCAGTAATGTTTCCCTTTACAACGCCACCCACCGTAATGGAACGGGCAATTATGTTTCCGTGAATTCTGGCCGCTTCACCCACAATCACATTGCCGCTTGCTTCAAGGTTTCCGTCTAAATCTCCGTCAATGCGCATAAAACCGTTTATGGAAATATCTCCCTTAAACGTTGAGCCTTTTCCGAGAACAGAATTGATTGAAATGTCTTCGTTGAAGAGTGCCATGGGGATGCTACTTGATGTTTATGTACTTTGCAGGGTCAACCACATCAGAACCGATGTGAACTTCGTAGTGGAGGTGGGGACCGGTTACAATACCTGTTTTACCAATGGTTCCGATAACCTCACGCTGAGAAACCTGCTGTCCTTTTTTCACGCGGGTTGAATTAAGGTGAGCATAGCGTGTGTAAATGCCGTGCTTGTGCTTGATGATTACAAAGTTTCCGAAGCTTTCGTTATAGCTTACGGTTACAACCTGACCATTTGCCGTTGCCACAACAGGGTCTCCGCTGCGCCAGGTAGAGAAGTCCAGTCCCTTGTGAATGTACCACTGCTGGGTAATGGGGTGAACGTTCTGACCGAAGGCCATGGAAATGTGACCGATACCGCCTTTTACAGGCCAGATGTTTGGAATGTCCGTAAAGAGGGTTCCCTGGTTTTCAAGCATGCGGCCGATTTCTTCAACAGGCTGCACTGCACTTTCCAGATAAGCGGTGAGCTGGCGGATGTCTGTAGTTTCTTTAAGACTGCCGGAAGCAATATCCTGTGTGTCAAAGAGGGAGGCAAGGTCAGAAGAGTGGCTTACCCCTTTGGAAGTTGTACTGCTCTGGTTAATTCCCAGAAGTGAAAGTGACTGACTGAGGGAATTCTGAAATCGTTTTGCAGTCTGAAGAAGATTGTTGTTTTCGTCACGAAGTTCATCAAGGCTTGCAAGAGTTTCGCGGTTTTCTTCCCTGAGGCGGGAGATTTCTACGTTAGTGCCCATGGAACGGCGGTTAAAGTAAATGAAGGAACCCACAATTCCCAGAACCACCACAAAGCCAAGTGACATGGCAAAAACATTAGTCTGAATATTGATTACTTTGCTCTGGGAATGAGGCACAATCATGATTGTAAGTTTTTCATCAAAAATTCTGAACACCCTCGCAAAGCCTCTGCCAATTTTAGCAAAGAAAGCTCCGGCTCCCTGCATAAAGCGTGCGACAATGTTCTTTTCAATTCTCTTGTACTTACGACTGTGTGCCAAAAAAATTTACTCCCAAAATATTCAGCGAAGTATAGCATAAAGCCCCTTCACTGTCAAACAAAACTGCCTGCATTTAATAAGAAAAGTTTTTTCTTGACTTTCAGACAGACCTACGTTATAGTTATCGGTAGAAATAGTGCTAAAAATCACTAATTTCTAAAAGTTCGAGGCAAAAAATTCGCCTCCTATCACACAAAACCCTTCTAATAAGGAAAAAGCAATGCAGTTTTTTGATACTCATGCCCATATCGGGTTGATCTATGACGACCCGGCAGAACAATATCGCGTTATTCAGCAGGCTAAACAGGCAGGCGTTACCCGCATCATCTCCATTAACAACAGCCTCTACGATTTTAAAAAGGAATATACTGTCCTTAAACCGCTTGAAGGCATTTACCATGCGGTGGGAGTAGGTCCTTCCGAAGTGGCAAACCCCGGAAACCACTGGGTGGAAACCATTGAAGAATGCATTAACCTGCCCAAAGTAGTTGCCCTTGGCGAAACCGGCCTTGACTACTACAAGCAGTACGGCGACAAAAAAAGCCAGATTGAACTTTTTATTGCCCAGCTGGAACTTGCCCAGAAGCATGAAAAACCTGTAATCATCCATAACAGAAACGCAGGTAAAGACATTTTTGACATTCTCACAGACAGACTTCCTGACAAGGGAGCCATTTTCCACTGCTACAGTGAAGATGCTGAGTATGCAAAAAAATGCCTTGATGCCAACATGAACGTTTATTTCTCTTTTGCAGGAAACCTTACCTACCGCAATGCAAGAAACCTGCACGAGACTGTTATGAACATTCCTCTTGACCGCATTCTCATTGAAACCGAGAGTCCCTTTATGATTCCGGCTGAATTCCGTGAGAAAAAACGCACCATGCCCGCTTACCTTCCAAGCACTGCCCGTTTCCTTGCCGAAATGCTTGAAATGGACCTTGAGGAACTGGCCGCACAGCTCTGGAAGAACAGCTGCACAATCTTTAATTTACCAGAGGCATGAAAAACCTCTACCACCCGGTAAAAATTGGAAACCTCACCCTGGACGGAAACCTCTTTCTTGCACCTATTGCAGGTTACAGTGACAGGGCTTTCCGTTCACTCTGCGTAGAATACGGAGCCTCTTACTGCACTACAGAAATGGTCAGCGCAGAAGCACTTACCCGCGGTTCCGGCAAAACCCAGGAACTTATGGTAAAAGCCCCCAACGAAAAAGCCTATGCAGTACAGCTCTTTGGGGGCAGTGCAGATGTTGTGGGAAGGGCGGCAAAACTCGTACTTGAGCGCACTGACTGCACTTCAATTGACATTAACGGCGGATGTCCCGTACCAAAAATCATAAAAAGCGGTGCAGGAAGCTGTCTTACCAGAGACCCCGAACTTTTGTACCAGATTGTAAAAGGCACAAAAGAGGCAGTTCATGAATATGCCTTGGAACACCCCGAACGGCAGGAAGTACCTGTTACCATAAAAATAAGAAGCGGCTGGGATTCCACCCATCTTACCTGGAAAGAAACTACACTTGCCGCCCTGGAAGCAGGAGCAGATGCCCTTACAATTCATGCCCGTACACGGCAGCAGGGTTACGAAGGAAAAGCAGACTGGAATATTCAGAGACAGGTTGTGGAACTTGTTAACGGCCGTATTCCCGTCTTTGGAAGCGGAGATGCAAACACACCGGAAAGTGCAAAAGCAATGCTGGAAGAGACCGGCTGTGACGGAGTGATGTTTGCCCGCGGTGCAATGGGAGACCCCTTTCTCTTTAAAAGAGCAAAAGATTATCTTCTGACAGGAAGCTATGAAAAAGAAAGCGTTTCCGAAAGGATAAAAGCCGGCTTCAGGGAACTGGAAATGAATGTTCTGGACAGGGGTGAAAAATCTGCCTGCCTTCAGATGCGGAAAAAATTCTGTTCCTACAGTTCAGGCATACAGGGGGGCGCCGCCTTAAGAAAACAGATAGTTCTTGCCTCAAGCACAAAGGAGTTTAAAGAACTCTTTGCTCCCTACTTAGACTGACTTTTACCAAGAAAACGTCCGTAGCCGTAAAAGTGCGACTTCCAGTACCTCTCGTCAATGGGGCGGATAACAACACCTGTTTTAGGACCGTCACTTACGGCAGACATAAAGACTCTTTTCCCTTCCAGGTCTGGATTCTTACCGCTTACACTGTGATATTTTCCAAGATAAATGCCTATATGATTTACACGGCTCCCGTTTGTAAAAAAGATTAAATCTCCGGGTTCCCTCTCATGCTCATTTATGTGACTGCATACATCGTAAAATTCCTGGGCACTTCTGGCTTTTAGTATGGAAGAAAAAGCCTTTTCATTTTCTACGGTCATGTAGTCTTTAAGGCCTTCCCTGATGGAATATTTTACAAAACCCGAGCAGTCAAAGCCTCTGGGGGTTTTTCCTCCGTAAACATAGGGAACTCCCTGCAGGCTCAGGGCATAGTTAATAAAATCCTGTCTTATTTTGGAGACCATCTTCTTCTGTTTTGCAGCACTTGTAGCCGCAAATACCTGACCGCCCGCCAGAAAAACAAATGTGAGAAGGGAAAGGGCTAAAATAAAAATGCGTACCGGTTTTTTTCCAAACATGGCAACCTCCGTATTCTTCGTATTCTTTCTATTCGGAAAAAAAACTTAACTGCTTGAGGGTTACAGGTATTTATAACCACTTTTCTTGATAAAAATCAGTAAAAATCGTTAAAAACACCCCTCTTCCTGCAAAATTTTTGCTTTCATAAAAATTTACACCTATAATATGGTTAGATTTCACTTTTTTCTGGAGGTTTACATGAAAAACTCGGCAACACTTAAGTTTGTGTTTTTTGTAAGCATAATACTGTCCGTGATTTTTACAGCCTGTAATGTTACGCCAGGTAACACTGACGGTTCAAAAGAAACAGGCAAAGTTGACATTAACGGACGCTATTTAGGTCCAACCTATGTAGATAACTACGCTGGTATTTCAAGCTGGGCAAACAAGAACCAATGGAATCTTTCCAACACCCATGACCCCACAGTTTTTAAATGGACTGACGGTTACTGGTACATGTTTGGAACAGATGCAAGTTATGGAGACGAACTTCATAAAGCTTCTACAGGAAAATATTTTGCAGGAAAGCGAAGTAAAAATCTTGTGGACTGGGAATATGTTCCCGGTGTATTTGACGCCGCTCCTGACTGGATTGTAACAAAACTTAACGAATACCGTACCGCCCAGGGACTTTCTTCCATTGCAAAAGGAAGCATCAGTTGGGGCTACTGGGCTCCCTGTGCACGTGTTATTACTGTTAACGGTGTCACAAAAGTCCGCATGTACTACGACATTGTTGTAGACAACTACATTGGAAACGGTAAAACTGCCACTAACACTGCAAACTTTGACAATACCTGGAGTGAACGTGCCTTTATTGGTGTAATGGAAACTACAAATCCTAACGGAGGTCCTTCTGCCTGGACAGACTTGGGTTATGTGCTCTGTTCTTCTTCTGACAGAGGACCTGCAGGTTACGCAAGGGAATCCACCAGCGACTGGGATGCTTACTTCTACTTTAATGCCATTGACCCCACCTATTTTATTGATGACGATGGAAGCCACTGGATGATTTACGGAAGCTGGCACTCTGGTTTTGCCCTTGTGAGAATCAATCCGGAGACAGGTAAAGTTGCAGCCGTTGACGGAGACGACTACTTAAGCGGAAACGTTACAGGTGACTTTGAAATGGGTTACCCCTGGTCTCCAAACGGAACAAAAAGTTCTCCAAAACCAGCAGAACTTATTTCTCAAGGTTACGGAACAAGAA
>JAEEKM010000258.1 GCA_016282455.1 Treponema sp.
CAAGAGGAGTTTCAGGATCCATTCTGTGATGGTAAAAAATATCCACATAGTCCAGTCCCAGACGGGTAAGGCTCTGGTTTAATGAAGCAATAAGATATTTTCTTGAACCTCCGTCTCCATAAGGACCTGCCCACATGCCGTAGCCTGCTTTTGTAGAAATAATGAGTTCATCGCGGTAACTTTTAAAATGTTCCCGTAAAATGCGGCCAAAGTTTCTTTCTGCACTGCCGGCTTCAATTCCGTAATTGTTGGCAAGGTCAAAATGAGTAATGCCGTTGTCAAAGGCGGTAAAACACATCTGTTCCATATTGGAATACACATCAGTGTCTCCAAAATTGTGCCAGAGACCCAGAGAAACTGCCGGAAGTTTAAGACCGGAAGTTCCTACTCTGTTGTAAGTCATTTTTTCATAGCGCTTTTCGTTTGCAATATACATGCTTAAATGATAAAGGCTGTCCTTTAAAAAGTCTACTCAGTTTTTTTCGCTTTTAGTGATTTTTTTTCTTTTTTATTTGTCCAAATGAATGTTTCAACACCTATATATATTGTGGGGCGTGACGATTGTTTTTGCAAAAGTCCGCCTGACATTTATTTTTTTATGAGGTGTTTAGATGAAAAGAGAAATCAAACCGGTAGAAGACTTAACCTTTGCTGATGACTTTATGTTTGGTGCAGTAATGCGTGACAAGGAAATCTGTAAAGGAGTGATTGAGCGGCTTTTAAAAATTCAAGTTGACCACATTGAATATCCTGAATTGCAGAAAAGTATTCAGCCCTATTACCAGTCCCATGGTGCAAGATTTGATGTTTATGTAAAAGACAGCAATAGTGTTTTTGACATTGAAATAAACACATACAGGGAAGACGACGTATGGCTTCGGACACGATACTATCAAAGTTTACTGGATACTGATAATCTTCTCAGGGGAGAACCCTACTCAAAATTAAAGGAATCCTACATTTTGTTTATCAGCATGGAAGACCCATTTAAGAAAGGCTTTTCCAGTTACACCGCTCTTCAAGTGCTGAAAGAGGAGCCTGCAACACAAATTGATGACAGAACCCACAAAGTGGTTTATAATGCAAGTGCGTGGCAAAGTGAAGCCGATCTTAACATCCGAAATTTTCTTCGCTACGTGTACGAAAATACACCCGAGGATGAGTTTACTGATGAAATCACCCGGCATGTTTTAAAACTAAAGGCTGATGAAATATTCAAAGGAGAATACAGACAGGTGACAATCCATGAATTTGATGTAATGGAAAAAGGACGACTGGAGGGCTTAAAAACCGGCCGCGAAGAAGGTTCCTCAGAACGTGCCATTTTAGACGCCCGAAATCTTCTTGCCAATGGTGTAAACCCGGAAATTATTGCAAAATCAATAGGACTGGAACTTGAAGAAGTGTTAAAGTTAAAAGAAGACTAACATCTTTCACTCCCTTGACCAAGCCCCGCAATGCCTTTAAAATTAAAGCCACGTCAATTCTCCGGAGGAAGCATGCCAGTTCTTAACCTGCTAGAAAAAAATAAATGTACATACGAGGAAGTTTCCCTGGGCGAAGTAATGCTGAGGCTTGACCCCGGCGAAGGGAGAATCAGATGTGCAAGAACTTTTAATGCATGGGAAGGCGGCGGAGAATACAATGTAGCCCGTGCACTAAGAAAATGTTTTGGTCTAAAAACAAGCGTACTCACTGCCTTTGCAAAAAACGAAATCGGCTATCTTCTTGAAGACCTCATTATGCAGGGGGGAGTAGACACCAGTTACATTCTCTGGCGGGACACAGACGGAATCGGACGCAGCTGCAGAAACGGACTTAACTTTACAGAAAGAGGATTTGGACTTCGCGGAGCAGTGGGCTGTTCAGACAGGGCAAACACTGCCATCTCCAAAACAAAAGCAGAAGACTTTAACCTTGAAAAACTCTTTGCAAAAGAAAAAGTACGCTGGCTTCACACAGGCGGAATATATTCCTCGCTTTCAGAAGAATCCTGTAAAACGGCAGTGGACGTAATCCGCTTTGCAAAAGAAAACGGAACTGCTGTCTCTTACGACCTTAACTACAGGCCTTCCCTTTGGAATGCAATCGGCGGAATTGAAAAAGCCCGGCAAGTGAATAAAGAAATTGTTTCCCAGGTTGATGTTCTTTTTGGAAATGAAGAAGACTTTTATGCCTGCCTGGGACTTGAATCAGGCGAAGACAAAAACGGAGACAAAAACTTTTCTTCCATAAACAAAGAACGCTATGAAGAAATGCTCCGTAAAACCGCAGAACTCTACCCCAACCTCAAGGTAATAGCCACCACCCTGCGCACAGTAAAATCAGCCTCGGTAAACGACTGGTCTGCCCTCTGTTTTGCAGAAGGAAAAATCTGGCGCTCCAGAGAATACAATTCCCTTGAAATTCTTGACCGGGTGGGAGGGGGAGATTCCTTTGCCTCAGGACTCATTTACGGTCTCCTTGCAGAAAAAGACATGCAGACTGCCCTGGAACTGGGAACTGCCCACGGAGCACTTGCCATGACAACCCCGGGAGACACCAGCATGGCCCGATTAAGCGAAGTGGAAGCCTTAGTTTCTGGAAAAAATGCCCGAATCATCCGCTAAATAGCAAAAATCAGGCAAATTTTCAATAATTTTGTCATATTTTAAGACAAAATATTTATATCCGAAAATTATTGATAAATATCAAATATTTCTGTTGCAAAAATCCTCAAGTGGTGCTACACTAAATCTAGAAAATAGAGATTCACAAAGGAGGATTTTTGTATGAATCTTAAAAAATACGAGTTCTGGTTTTTAACAGGAAGTCAGGATCTTTACGGAGAAGATACACTCGCTCAGGTAAAGAAAGATTCACAGGAGATGGTAGAAAAGCTCAATGCAGCCGGAACCCTTCCCTGTAAACTTGTCTGGCAGGAGACACTTCTTACCCCGCATTCCATCAGAGACGTGCTTGAGCGTGCAAATGCAAACAACACCTGTGCAGGCGTTATCATCTGGTGCCACACCTTCAGCCCCGCAAAAATGTGGATTGCAGGACTTTCCGCCTACAAAAAACCCCTTCTTCAGCTGAACACCCAGTACAATGTAGAAATTCCATACGCCACAATGGACATGGACTTTATGAACCTGAACCAGAGTGCCCACGGAGACCGTGAGTTTGGCTTTATCACAAGCCGCATGGATCTTCCACGCAAGGTAATCTGCGGTCACTGGGAAGATGCAGATACACAAAAGCGCATTGCAGACTGGATGCGTGTTGCCCGTGCCGTTGCTGACGGAAAAGAACTTCGTGTAATCCGCTTTGGCGACAACATGCGCGAAGTTGCAGTTACTGACGGCGACAAAGTAGAGGCAATGATTAAGTTCGGATGGAGTGTTCCCTACTACGGAATCGGTGACCTTGTTGCCTACATGAACGAGGTTAGCCCTGCCGACGTTAACGCCCTCTTTGACGAATACAATACAAAGTACGAAATCAACTACAACACAAACAACGGTTTTGACAAAGCCTTTATTGACGGTCAGATTAAAGAACAGGCAAAGATTGAAATTGCACTCCGCCGTTTCTTAAAAGACAAGGACGGAAATGCCCTCTGTACAAACTTCCAGGATCTTCACGGAATGAAACAGCTGCCGGGTCTTGCAATTCAGAGACTTCTTGCAGACGGATACGGATTCGGTGCAGAAGGTGACTGGAAAACTTCCGCAATGGTACGCACTTTCAAAGTGATGAGCGCAGGTCTTGTAGAAGCCGGTAAAAAAGGCAACGCTTTCATGGAAGACTATACTTACAATCTTGTTAAGGGAAAAGAAGCAAACATGGGAAGCCACATGCTTGAGGTTGACCCTGAGATTGCAGTTTCAAAGCCAAAGATTGAAGTTCATCATCTGGGAATCGGCGACAAAGAACCTCCCGCAAGAATGGTATTCAACACCCTCGAAGGAGACGGACTTGTGGCCGCAGTTGTGGACATGGGAACAAGATTCCGCTGCGTAGTAAACGAAATCAACGTAATCAAACCCGAAGCAGCACTTCCAAAACTTCCTGTTGCCCGCATGCTCTGGAAGCCCTACCCCAACCTTTCAACAAGTGCAGAGGCATGGATTTTAGCAGGCGGCGGACACCACACCGCATTCAGCAACATCGTTACAACAGAAATGCTCCGCGACTGGTGCGAAATGGTTGGAATTGAATGTGCCGTAATCGATGCAAACACCAGCCTTGCCCAGTTCCGCAACGAACTCCGCTGGAGTGCCGCCTACTTTAACGGCAGACGCTAAACTGAAGTTTTAACAAAAGAAAAGTCCCCGGTAGAAAGAAAACATCTTCTGCCGGGGACTTTTTTGTACATGGTCATTTCGAGAGCCTCAATGACCCTAAGCATTCATAGACTCCGAATCAAGTTCGGCATGACAAAACAATACCTTAAGCCTTATAGTGAGACACCCCGTCACCGCTTTCACAGGCAAAGAATCCTGCCTTGTAGCCGATTTTTTCTTCGTAAATTTTCTGTACGTTCTCTACAAAGCTTTCTATTTTATCCTTGTGAACAAGAGCAATTGCACAGCCGCCAAAACCAGCCCCCGTCATTCTGGCACCGAGACATCCTTCCTGTTTCTGTGCAGTTTCTGCAAGGGTGTCAAGTTCAATGCCGGTCACTTCATAATCTTCCTTAAGGGAAGTGTGAGAGTCGTTTAAGAGTTTACCCAATGCCACAAGGTCGCCTTTGTTTAAAGCCGCAACGGCATCCTTTACCCGCTGGTTCTCATACACAGCATGTTTTGCTCTTTTTGCAACAGTCTCACTCTTTATGGAAGACTTTACTTTTTCAAAATCAGAAGGAGTAAGGGCACAAAGGTTTGCAACATTACATCCGCCCGCCTGAATTTCCTTAAGTGCTTCACGGCACTCGTTAAGGCGTTCATTGTACTTACTGTCTGCAAGACGACGCTGCTTGTTTGTATTCATTACCACAAAGCGGTATTCCCCCAGTTCAAGCGGAGCATACTCATACTTTAAGCTGTCACAGTCAAGCATAACGGCAGTATTCTTTTTTCCAACTGCAATAATAAACTGGTCCATGATTCCACACTGCACGTTCATAAAATTGTGCTCGCTCATCTGACCAAGTTTTGCAATTTCAATGCGGTCAATGTTAAAACCAAAAGTCTCGCTTACAGCGTATGCAAAACCACACTCCAGTGCAGAAGAAGAAGAAATGCCGCCGCCTGCAGGAACATTACTTGCCATAAGAATTTCAAATCCGCAGGGGAACTTAAAGCCCTTCTCCTTTAGCTGAGAAAGGATTCCGTTAAGGTAGTTTGCATAGTCATTCTTTTTATCAAAAGTAAAATTATCGTTAATGTCAAATTCAAAAGTACCTGGAAAATGAATGTCGTTGTAAATAACCTTACTGTCATTCCTCTTACGGATTGCAACATAAAGATAGCGGTTTATTGCGGCAGGAAAAACAAATCCTCCGTTATAGTCAATGTGTTCTCCAATGATGTTGATTCTTGCAGGACTGGAAAAAATCTCTACGCTTTCTTTTGTGCCACCATAAACTTTCACAAAATCCTCAGCAAGATTTTCAGGGTCATAAGTTGAAGAAGTAAGGGAATCCATATTTTTCTCCTTAAAAAATGATAACGCGTCTAAAAAGTGACACGTGTTGATTATCAGTATATCAGAGAAAGCGGCAGTTTGCAAGAAGATTTTTTTTATAAATGACAGGGGATTTTCCCCCGTATTGCGACAAAAAGTGAAGGATGTTATACTTTGCACCATGTCACTAAAAGATTTTTTTAAGGGACTTTTCAAAAAGTCACCAAAGAGCGCATTTCCCAAAGACGGGAGTCTTGCTCCGCTAACACAGCAGATTGCTTCTTCCATGGAACTTCTTGTGCAAAAAACAGAATATCTTGGAGAAAACTTTTCATCAGAAACAGAAAGTATTAAAAAAATTTCAGAACAGGTAAAAACCCTCACTCCCTTAGACGACATTGCAAGTGCAAAATACGAACAGGACATTCTTGGAAAAATAACTGCCGTAAGTTCTGCATGCAATTCTGTCATTGCAGGAAAACACGGAGCCAACATTGCAAAGGCTTTATCTTCCCTTCAGGCAGCAGTCACTTCCCGGCTTGGAATGCAGGAGTAAAAGATGAGCGGCATTCAGGACACAATCACTTTTGAAAACTTAACTTTCGCCTACCCCAAAGAAGACGAAAATGAAAAAGAGACTTTTGTTTTTCAGAACATGAGCGGAACAATTCCTCTTGAAAAGAAGGGGGAACTGGTAAGCATTATCGGACCTAACGGTTCTGGAAAAAGTACCCTCATGCTTTTAATAAGCGGCCGCCTTAAACCCCAGGAAGGAAGCTGTACTTTTCTTGGAAACAGGCTCTGTCTCCTTGAAGAAAATCAAAAAAATCTTCTTGCCTCATTTATTTATCAGAACATGGAATTTGAAAATGAAGATTCCGTTGCAAATCTGTTAACTCAGGTTTACAAGACAGGTAACTACAGGGGAAAAGCAAAGGCAATTAAAAGTGAAAGTGATTTTCTTTCTGAAGTGATTGATGTGCTTGAGCTGACTCCAGTTCTGCAGCACAAACTTACCGCCCTCAGTAAAGGAGAGATTCAGCGGGTTCTCATTGCATTCAGCCTGCTCTACGGAAGTGCCTCTGTTTTTATGGACGAACCTCTCTTTGCACTTGAACCAAGGCAGATGGAAACCACACTTCTCTACTTAAAAGAATACTGCGAAAAAACAGGAAGCCGAATTTTCATTTCCATTCACGACCTTGACCTTACACGAAAATTTGCAGATAAAGTCCTGCTTCTTTTTCCAAACCACGACATGAGTTTTGGAAGCCCTGACGAAGTGATGACAAATGAAGATCTGGAAAAAGCCTATTCCATGCCTGCATCAATGCTGCGCCACCATGAGTCCCTCACAAGGGAAAGTCTTTCTCAAACTGCAAGGGCATTCCACGAAGCGCAGAAAAAATAAAGACTATTCTTTAGCCTACTGTTCGGTTTTTACAGAAAGAATAACCGGTGCACTTTCTCGCGGGAAGGTGGAGGTTGGAGAAACCCGGTAGGACTGAAGGACAATATTTTCTCCGTTCTGATTTACGCGGTAGTTACCCGAAAGAAATGCCGGCTGGACTTCTGAACGGAACTGAATGAAAACTTTATCGTCTGAATCAAGCCTTGTATAAAATCCTGTGTCGTAAACTGATTTTCCTTTAACAGTGTAATGTCCTTCTTCAAAAGTAAACTGAATTCCGTCTGCACTCATCCAGTCTTTTTCTTTTTCCAGAAGTGCTATAATCGCCTGTGACTGACTTAAGGCATCATTCTTTTTTCCAAGAACTGCAGAGTAGGAAAGTTTTTTGTAGTCTCCGTCCCAAACGTTGCTTTCACTGATTATCATGCGCAGGTCTTCCTGTATGCGAACGTGAAC
>JAEEKM010000259.1 GCA_016282455.1 Treponema sp.
CTTTAAAACCCGCGGTGTTCTTTTTGATGAAAGTTTTTCTTTTGTTCCCTTCAATGCCCGCCTTGTAACTTCCATAATCGGCTATCTTTTGGTAGGAGCGGAAATTTTTGTAATAAGCAAAACGCGTGTGGGACTTTCTCTTCGTGTAACAGGAAGTGACTCTGCCGTGCTGGATGCAACCGGCATTTCTTCTTCGCTCTATAAATCTTTGTCCTGGGTAGTAGCCGCTGCTTCCGGTGCCCTCTGCGGTGCTTTTCTTACCATAAGGCTTTCTTCCTACGTTCCCGGTCTTTCTTCCGGAAGAGGTTGGATTGCCCTTGCTGCAGTTTATCTTGGAAAAAAACGCCCTCTTGTGGTTGCCCTTGCAGTTCTGCTCTTTGCCATTGCAGAATACGCTTCCTCCTATCTTCCAAATCTTGCATTTTTTTCACTTTTACCCAATTCCATTCTGCTTTCACTGCCATACCTTTTAGCCCTGCTGATGATATTCTTAAGTCCGCGTTCATAAATTTTCCATTGGTATTTTTATTTCAGAAAAATATGTTTTTTTTCATTTATAACAATTTTATCTTTGACACCTCTATTTTTCTGATTTATAATGGAAAAAAACTTGTGAGCAAATAGAATGTTGAGCGATTTTGACTATAAAGATGTATTGGACACACTATCTTTCCCTGTGCTTGTTGCTTTTCCAATTCTTGATGAAAATGATTCAAGCAATATAGTGGATTTTTATATAGAATATGTGAATCAAGCTTTTACAACTTTTTTCAAAGGCGTTGTTAAGCAGGATACAAATTATACCTCATTTAAAGATTTTATTTCTCCTGAAGTTTCTTGGATTGAAATGGCAAAAGAGGGCATGCAGCTTCAGATTCCTCAGAGTAAATCTTTCTATTCTCCCATTTCCCAGTGCTGGCTTAAAGTTGTAATGAGCCGTGTTGCAAACCGCCACCTTGCAGTTTCCTTTACAGATATTTCCAAAGACAAGGAAAACGAACAGCAGTTAAAGCGGCAGAACATGCGCCTTGCTTCATTAACCGATGAACTTTCTGTGAGCCGTACAAGTCTCCGCAATAAACTCAACAGCATTCAGACCCTTAACTCCCAGCTTCTTTTTGCAGCCTATCACGACACAATGACAAACCTGAACAACCGTGCCTGTTTTACAAAAACCATGGATGAAGTGATTGCAGATGCAAAGAAAAACGGCGGTCAGTTCGGACTCATTCTTCTTGACATAGACAACCTTCGTGAAATAAATGAAAGCCGCGGTCATCATGCAGGTGACAGCGTAATCCGTCAGTGTGCTTCAATTCTGCGCAAGTTTGAAACAGAAGACATTGTGCCCTATCGTTTTGGCGGAGATGAGTTCATTGTTATTTCAAAACACATTCCAACCCGCGACAGTGTTTTTGAACTTGGTGAAGATATTCTTGCAGTCTTTAATCACAACAGCATTGGTATTTCTGCAGGTATTGCAATTTTCCCGGACGACTCTGATTCAAGTGAAGATCTTTTAAAATTCGCAGACATGGCAAAATCAGAAGTTAAGAAGGATGGAAAAAATAATGTGGTTTTCTTCCATCAGGTTATGCAGGAAAAATTCCTTGCCAAGATGACCATAGAAACAAAACTTTCCAAAGCCATGGCAGACAAAGTGTTCCAGCTTTATTTCCAGCCACAGTTTGATGTAGGCAGCGGTGTGCTGCGTGGTTTTGAGGCATTGCTCCGCTGGCATGATGAAGAACTCGGATGGATAAGCCCTGAACAGTTTATTCCTCTTGCAGAAGAAACAAACCTTGTCGTTCCAATCGGTGACTGGGTAATGGAAACCGCCCTCTCTACGCTTGCTTCCTGGGAAGACGAATATGATTTTAAGGGACAAGTTTCCGTGAACGTGTCTCCCGCTCAGTTAAAGCAGCCTGATTTTCTTGACAAACTCACGGAAAAAATAACCCGCATCGGAATTGATGTAGCCCACCTGGAACTTGAGATTACAGAAGGCATGCTCATTGACAATGTTGAAGAGACTGTTAAAAAACTGAATAAAATCCGTGACCTGGGAATAGGTCTTTCTCTGGATGATTTTGGAACAGGTTATTCTTCCCTGCATTATCTGCAGATTCTTCCCCTTACCACACTTAAGATTGATAAGTCTTTCATTTCCAATATTAGTGACAGGGAAGGAATTGAGGCAAACATCATTGAAAGCATTGTAAGTCTTGTTTCAAAAATGGGACTGGATACAATTGCAGAAGGTGTTGAAACTCCTGCTCAGCTTGACATGCTTAAGAAGTTTAACTGTCATAACGTTCAGGGCTTCCTCAAGGGTAAACCCATGCCTCGTAATCTTTGTGAACGGGTACTTGGCGGCGATTCTTCTGCCATTCTTTCTATTGAAAACGGAAGATAGACTTAAGGAAAATTCTCCTTCGTAAAAAAAGTTTGCAAAATTTATAAACCCCACTTATAATGAAAGTATGAGTTTTCTACCACAGGCATTTTCAAAATATATTGCGCCCAACACAGACCGCTGTGCTTTTATTCAGGACTGGCTTCTTGAACACGGGGTTAAGTCTAACTGTCTTGTCATGGATGAAAAAAAACACATTCTCGTACAGTTTGCAAAAAGTGCTTATGACCCCCGCTTTAAAATCAAAACTGTAGTTGCCCATTATGACCGGGTTGAACACAGCCCAGGTGCAAATGATAATTCTGCCGCTGACTGGATGCTTATGGAATGGGCAGTAGAACTTTCCAACAAACCAGGCATTCACAATGTGCGCATTATTTTTACAGACGGCGAAGAACTTGGCTGGAACACAGGTGTAAGCGAACAGGGAGCATATTCCCTTGCCACAGTTTTCCGGAGACTGGGCATTACAAATGATGACGTTTATGTTTTTGACGCCTGCGGCAGGGGAGAAGTACCAGTTCTTTCCCGTACACAGCTGGGTGAAAAAACACCGCAGGATTTTCTTTCTCATTTTAACGATCTTTACAACCGTTCACAGGCCCTTCTTGCAAAAGCTTCTCTCGGAAGATGGATGACTCTTCCCGTTCCCTACAGCGATAATGCATCTTTTCTTGCCTGCGGAATTCCTGCCGTTGCAATTACCATGCTGCCTGCTGATGAAGCTTCACTTTACGCAAGAGAAATTCTTCGCGACAAAAACCTGGAGAATGCTGTACTTAACAGGGAAAAAGAAAGGCCTTTAAGAAAAAGCGGTGAACACGTAGAATACGGCTACAAGGAACGCATGCCCAAAACCTGGAGGCTTTTCCACACTATGGAAGACAACGAGGCATCCCTTACGCCCCAGAGTTTTTCCATAATGGGAAACATTCTCTCCGTTTTAGCGGAAACTCTTGTTCCCGCCTGATTTTATACTTTGTAACTTTCCAATAACTTAAGCCTGATCGTCCTGAAGTTTCTGCAAACGGGAAGCGAGTGCCTGCATGTCGGTTGCAGTTTCAGAAATTATTTTTGTAGACATGGTAAAGCTTTCAATGCCTGCAGAAATCTGACGAAGGGTAATCACAATCTGGTTAAAAGAAGAAGTCTGCTGGTCAATGATGTTGGAAATCTCCGAAGTCTTTGTAGAAGTTGTCTCTGCAGAATGTTTGATTCCAGTAAAGTGAGTTTCCAGTTCCTGTGTCATCTGTGAACCCTGCTCAATGAGGTTCGTGCTGTTTTCAGAAGATTCAATGAGCTTTTGTGAAGCGGACTGAATTGTCTCAATGTAGTTCTGAATTTCATGAACAGAATTTGTCGTGCTGTTTGCAAGACGGCGGATTTCTGTTGCCACAATGTGAAAGTTCTTTCCTTCTTCACCTGCACTCACTGCTTCAAGTTCAGCGTTAAAGGCGATGATTCTTGTCTGGTCTGCAATGTCGTTGATGATTGTTACCACGTCGCCTATGTCATCAATCTGCTGACCTAAAGATTTAATGCCTTCCTTAATGATTGTGTTGGAAGCAGAAATTTCATTCATCTGCTTAATGCTTTCCTGGAGCAGCTGGAAACCTGTGTCTACATCAGTTTTTGTTTCATCAGTACCGTGCGACACTTTGTTGATTTTACTTGCAATGTTCTGGGCAAAGGCATTGGAATCTTCCATTGTTGTAAGAATTTCTTTTACGTCTGCACTCTGCTCAAGTGAGGTTGAAGAAAGCTGCTGTGAAATAACGGAAAGGTCATCAGTGGTACGCATAACGTTGTTGCTGATGCGGCTTGCTTTATCAATAAGTGAATTAAAGCGTCTGACCGTATCGTTAAGAAGGTAAATGTTGTACTGGAGTTCGTCTGAAAGGTTTGTATCCATCTGTGGGTTTGCAACATTTGAGTTAAGCACATTAGAGATGGAATGGCGCAGGGTAGCGTTTGGTTTTTTAATCTGCTGGTAGTAAATGTACATGAGGACTATTGCAATGAGAACGCAGCTGACTGAAAGCAAAACTGCACGTACCACCTGTTCAACGCCCACAATGTTTCTGTTCAAAACCGGAAGATAGCCCTGGGCTGTAAGAAGAACCAGAAGTACGCTTACAAAGATAGCAGGGTTTATCATGTACATGTACATTCTGAGTCCTGCTGAAATGCCGATGTGTTTTTTCTGTTTTACATAAGCACTGTCTACTCCCTGGCGGACAATTTCTTCCCCGTACTTGTTGCAGATCAGTTCAGAATAGTTTACGGAAACAAGGGCTGCATTGTAAGCGCCGAATACACAGGCAAAGAACATCATGAAAGTTGCCGGCCATGTAATGTTGATTGCAGGAATAAAATGGTAGGAAAGACAGAGAATGAGGGTGCACAAAAGAAAGTAGATGATTGTTTCAATTCCCTTAAGAAGAGGATAGCGCATTACATCGTGAAGAAGTTTTGTTCTTTCTTTTTCTCCTAATCGCCTGTTTTCCTGCCAGTCTTCAATTCTGTCTGACAATTTTTTTGTGATGAATTTGTTTGTAAAGGGAGCAAGCACAAACTGCACGATTACCACAAACACAACGTAAATGGCAAAGGCAGACGGCAGTCTCTTTGCAGGAAAAGCAATGAAAAAGGAGGAAAAGAAAAACATAATCAGTGAGGAAATCAGGTTTGGACCAATTCCTGTTTTGAAAATTTGATTCATGAAGTTTGTGTTTTTACTGTTATTCATTTTGCTTCTCCTTTTGCACTGTTAATGGAACCAAGATCTTCAGCACTGGAAGACAGTACGTTTGAGGTGTCAATAATAGATCTTGTGGAAACAGAAAAGTTCTGAATGCCGGAACTTATCTGATGCAGGGTTTTTACAATCTGTTCAAATGCGGCCGTCTGCTGGCTTACGAGTTTTTTAATTTCTTCTGCACTGGATGCGTTTAAGTCTGCACTCTGCTTAATGTTCTGGAAACGCTGTTCAAGTTCTTTTGAAATTTCTGCTCCGTAAGAAATCTGTTTTGTGCTGTCCTGGGTGCCTTTAATAAGAGTTTCTGCAGAAGACTGAATTTCATTGATTCTCTTCTTAATTTCCTTTGTGCTGTCCATGGTGCTGTTTGCAAGGTGACGGATTTCATTTGCCACGTTGCGGAAGTTTTTGCCGCCTTCGTGAACACCGGTTGCTTCAAGTTCTGCGTTAAAGGCAATGATTTTTGTCTGGTCTGCAATAGAGTTGATTATAGTAACAATTTCCCAAATGGTATTTATCTTTTCATTAAGGTCTGAGATTCCGTCAATTGTAGTAACACTTGCTTCCTGAATCTGTCTTGTTTTAGAAAGCAGTTCTTCGAGTACCTTGGAACCTTCACTCACGTCTTCTGCGGTTTTTACTGCAAGTTCAGTAACTTCGGAGATGTGGCCTTCAATGTCGTGGGAAAGCTGGTTTGCACCTTCCATGGTTGAAACAATTTCGTTGGTTCCCGTGGACTGTTCTACTGCGGTTGCTTCCGTTTCGTTTGAAACTTTTATAAGGTCCTGTGCACTGCGGGTAAGGCTCTTTCCAATGTCAATGGAGCTTGAAAGAATCTTTCTGAAAAGCAGCAGCATCTGATTTGAAAGATAGTGGTTGTAGGAAATCTCATCTTCCAGATCGGTGCTCAAAAGTTTTGCAGTAGTAAGGTCTTCGTTCTGCATGGTCTCAAGGGCAGTA
>JAEEKM010000260.1 GCA_016282455.1 Treponema sp.
ACATAAGCAGTTTTACCTGTTTTTCTTACAATCACGCCTGAACCGAGTCCGGACTGCTTGTATTCGCGGTAATTTTTTTCATCATCTTCGTCGCTGTTACCCTTGTTTTTGTCATTGGGGAAACCGAAGAAAAAGGGAATGTCCTCAAAGGGGTTATAAGTGCGTACTTTAGTGGTTTCCGTAACATCCACTTCCACTACCGCAGGAAGAACCTGGCTGGAAATTGAACGGAATGTTGTCTGCAGGGCCTGTGTAACGCCGAGTGCATCCTGGGGAATATTCACTGCAGGTACGCTTTGTGCAAAGGCCACGTTTGCTGAACCTGAATTTGCCTTGCATGAAAGGGAAATAATGCCAAAAGAAAGGGCAGCCACAACTGCGGTGCCGAGAATCCGTTTTGTAATTGATTTCATTGTAAAATGAACCCTCCGAAACTATGTCTTTTATTTAATATAATAACTTTTCTCAAGAAATGTTACACTTTTTTTTATTTATTTCCATTTTTTCATGTAATCCTGGTCTTTTGGGGTAAAGTTAAAGCTGTATTTCTTTTTCTGAATAAAATATTCTGCGGCAGTGCGATAGACTGGCATGGAAGTGTCATCTGTTTTTTTCATCACATAGCAGTCTTTGTCTTCATGCTGGATTTTTAGCTGAACGGATGAATCTTTGGCAAGTGCTTCCCTTATTTCATGAATGTAGGTGTAAAGGGATTTTGTGTGGGACGGATTTGCATTTTCCCAGAGCTGGACACAGAGTTCTTCGGTGGTTAGGCTTTCTCCAATGTGGGAAAGAAAATATGAAAGGAGCTTTTGTCTTGAAGAAGACATTCCGTGGCGGGCACAGAAAAGTTCCGGGCGGGGAAGGGGATTATCATCTTCATCTTCTTCGGGCTGACAGATTATGCTGACTTTTTTGTTTATTTCTCCGTTAAGAAAATCCTGAATTTTTTTCCAGACCGGCATGAGTCCCTTGGTGCGGCTTTCTGTCATCAGGGAAGTAAAGTAATGTCTGTTTTTTATTTTCCAGTAAACGGCTCTTTCCTCTGGCGGGGGGTAGGGATCGTTGTAAAGGACAAGGGGTACCTGGTGATTCAGGCTTAACATTTCTTCGTAGGGATTAAAAAGGTCCAGCTGGTAAAGGGAAAAATCAATCATTGCAAAATCAATCTGGTTTTCTTCTGCAAGGGAAAGGCTTGCCCAGAAGTCGTCTTCTTTTGTAAAAAGGGTGGCCTTAACTAAGAGTTCTTCCAGATAACGGCAGATTTCTTCTCCCACGTGCCGCTGTCTTTCTGCAACAAGAAGGTATGCAGTCATCTGCCCTTAGTTTCCTAGTCTCTTGTTCTTCCAAAAAGACGGAGCAGTGAAAGGAAGATGTTAATAAAATCGAGGTAAAGCTCCAGTGCTCCGAATATGGCAAGTTTCTGGTAGGCTTCTGAACTGTCTGCTTTACGGGAGGCTTTAAGAATGCGCTGTGTGTCGTAGGCGGTGAGTCCTGTAAAGATAAGAACTGTTGCAAGAGAGATGAGCCAGTCTACCCAGGGAATATTTTGTTTTGTAATCAGTACGATTGCAATGTTTATTACGTTTATTACTATAAGGCCGATTAATGCCATTGTGAGGTAATGGCCCATGCCGTTCAGGTTGCGTTTTGTTTTAAAACCGTAAAGGCACATTCCGCCAAACATAAAGGCTGATGCAAAAAATGCCTGTGCAATGGAAGTGATTCTGAATACAAAGAAAATGGAACTCATTGTAAGGCCGTTAATGAATGCATAGGTTATGTAAAGTATAACGGCAGTCTGGGGAGAGATTTTCTGTATTGTAAGTGTTAGGATCCAGACCAGGGCAATTTCTGCTATGGTAAGAAGGATGACGGGTAAGCCCCTTCCGCTAAAGAGAAGCCTTGTTATGAAAGGGAGTCTTGAACCTGCAAAGGCGGCTAGTGCACTTATGAGAAGGGCAAGTGCCATCCAGCCGTAGGTTTTTGCAATAAACTTCTGCTGGTCGCTGGCACTCGGCGTGTAGAGACTGGGATAAGCCTGGAAAGGGGAATCCATCAGCTTACTCCTGATCGTTTACCACACCCTCTTTAAAGAGGAAAATATCCTGTACGGTGAGGCTGTAGGTGGAGTTCAGCTGCCTGCGGTCAATTTTTTCGCGTGCCAGGGGAACAGAGAAGGAAAGCACTACTTCCTGGTAACCGGGAGCGGTAACTTCCATGGTAAAGTCAAAGACTTTTGTGAGTTTTACTTCTTCTGCTTCAAGGGGATGCACGCGGAAAGAATAGGTTCCCTGGGTTGCGGGGAATGTTTCGCAGGGGTTCTGCCAGGAAGCGTCCATCATTTTTGCATCTTTTCCGTCCAGAATAAGGCGAAGTTTTGCACCTGAAAGAGGCTCGAAGGTCTGACCGTCGTAAACGTTTCCTACAAAAGTGGGGAAGTTGAATACCGGTGTGTCAGACTCGATAAAGGAAAGTATCTGCAGGGAACGGTGGTAGGGGCGTTTTGAAGCGCTTACCAGTTTCATTCCTTCTATTGAAAGATGGTCAATATCTGCGGAAAGCTGGATGTTTGAGTCCAGAAGGTTTTTGTTGTGGGTAACTCCTCTTCCGCTTACAACATAGCGGGGTGGAATGCGGTTAAGCACGTAACTGATTGTGTCAAGGCGACAGTTTTCACAGTCACAGGTGAGCCATGCAGCACCCTGTTCTTTTACCTGTTCGTAAAGTAGATTTACACGTTCTGCAACCAGTTCTTCCATCATATTGTGGATGTTGACCATTATACTAAACCTCTCAATATTTTATACAAATATTATATTGCGTTATTTTGGAAAATGCAAATAATATCTTCATTTCTGCAAGTTTTTTTTAATAAAAAAATAAACTCGGTGTATATGGTGGTTTCGAGAGCCTCAACCACCGTTTCGAGAGCCTCAACCACCATTTGTGTGCATCCATGCCGCCCTTACTGACCGCCGTTTCTTGTGTAAACTGCCAGGCCGCCTTCCAGGAGGATTTTTCGGCTTCTTTCGGCGAGGTCGTTTACGCCTTCAATTTGCACATCTCCATTCTTTGAGTGGAGGGTGAGTTTGAAAGGAGTACCCTTAGAAAGGCTTTCCTTGATTTCTGTAAGTTCCAGTGTATCTCCGGCTTCAATTTTGTCGTAGTCAGCAGGATTTGCAAAAGTGATGGGGATAATACCGTAGTTGATAAGGTTTGCCTTGTGAATGCGGGCAAAGCTCTTCACAATAACGGCCCTTACACCAAGGTACATGGGTCCAAGGGCTGCATGTTCACGGCTTGAACCCTGACCAAAGTTTTCTGCACCCACAACAAAGCATCCGCTGAAGTTAATTGCTTCGGCTTTTTTATAGAAGTCTGCGTCAAGTCTTTCGTAGGTGAACTTGGAGATTTCAGGAATGTTGCTTCTGAAAGGTAGAACCTTTGTTCCTGCGGGCATAATGTCGTCTGTAGAAACATTGCTTCCTGCTTTAAGAAGAACCGGCAGTTTAAGGGAGTCTGCACAGGGCTTGCAGGGAGGACAAGGCTTGATGTTTGGTCCGCGGAGGATTTCTACCTGTGAAGTATATTTTTCTGCAAGCGGTGGAATGAGAAGTCCTTCGTCAGTGGCATCTTCGAGAACATCATTTGAAGAAAGACGTGGATCTTCTCCGTCAAGCAGAGAGATGCGTCCGTTCTTTGTATATGCCTTGTCATCATACTCAAGGGTAGTGGGGTCTGTAATAAAGCCTGTGATTGCACTTGCGGCGGCAGTTTCCGGGCTTACAAGATAAATGCCTGCGTCTGCAGTACCGCTTCTTCCCTTAAAGTTTCTGTTAAAGGTGCGAAGTGAAACGCCTTCACTGTTGGGTGCAAATCCCATACCGATACATGGACCGCATGCACTTTCCAGAATACGGAATCCTGCACGGATGAGGTCTCCGAGAATACCTGCTTTGTCTGCCATAAGAAGAGTAGTGCGGCTTCCTGGGGCAATGCCTGCTTCTACGCCGGGGGCAACATGCTTACCCTTAACGATTGCGGCAACTGCGGCAAGGTCATCAAGGGAAGAGTTTGTACAGCTTCCGATTGCCACCTGGGTAACTTTTGTTTCCTTAAGTTCACTCACAGGCTTAACGTTATCCGGAGAATGGGGACATGCTGCAAGGGCACCCAGTTCACTCAGGTTGATTTCAATTACCTTGTCATAAACGGCACCTTCATCTGCCTTAAGTTCAGTCCAGTCGGAACCACGACCCATGCTCTCAAGGAAACGTTTTGTAGTTGCATCTGAAGGGAACACGCTGGTTGTTGCACCAAGTTCAGCACCCATGTTTGTAACGGTTGCTCTCTGGGGAACGGTAAGGCTTTCAACTCCTTCTCCAAAATATTCGTAGATTGCACCGACACCGCCCTTAACGCTTTCACGGCGAAGTACTTCAAGAATAATGTCTTTTGCACCAATTCCCTTTCTGAGGGTACCGGTGAGTTTAACTCCGTAAACTTTTGGCATGGCAAGATGGAAGGCTCCTCCACCCATTGCAACGGCAACATCAATTCCGCCAGCCCCAATTGCAATCATTCCGATTCCGCCTCCGGTAGGGGTGTGGCTGTCTGAACCCAGCAGGGTCTTTCCCGGTTTACCAAAGTGTTCAATATGAACCTGGTGGCAGACACCGTTTCCAGGGCGTGAGAAATATAAACCGTACTTTGCGGCAATGCTCTGCAGGTAGCGGTGGTCATCATGATTCTTAAAGTCTGTCTGAAGGGTGTTATGGTCAACATAAGAAACAGAAAGTTCTGTCTTTACACGGGGCACTCCAATTGTCTCAAACTGAAGGTATGCCATAGTACCGGTTGCATCCTGCGTAAGGGTCTGGTCGATTTTGATTGCAATGTCAATTCCGCGCTCAATGGGGTTTCCGGGGGTAAATTCCAGTGTTTCCGGAACAATGTGGTTCTGAATGATTTTTTCAGCAAGGGTAAGTGCCATCTTCTTTTCCTCGATTTAATACAATAAAATTAAGTTATTTTACTGATTTAATTGCATTTTTACAAGTGCGGATTTTCTGCTGCGGGGCTTTTCTGCCTTCCTTACAATCTTGAGGTCTATGCAGATTAGTGCTATATTATCTGTCAGTTTATTTTATATGGAGAAAAAAATGGCTTCAAATCAACAAGTCTTAGGACCTCAGGACAGGCCTCCCCTTAAAAAGTGGATTCCCCTGAGCTTCCAGCATGTTTTTGCCATGTTCGGTGCTACCATTCTTGTACCTCTTCTTACTGGGCTCAGCACAAGCACGGCATTGTTCACTTCTGGAACAGGAACCCTCATTTACATCCTGCTTACCGGAGCAAAAGTTCCCACTTACCTGGGTTCTTCTTTTGCATTCATTCCGCCCTTAGTTGCAGTGGGTAAAACTTACGGCATGCCCTATGCCATGGGTGGTGCTCTCTGTGCAGGTCTCTTCTATGCCATTGTTGCACTCATCATTAAGTTTGCAGGCCGCAAGTGGATTGATAAGGCTCTTCCTCCTGTAGTAATCGGTTCTGTGATTATCGTTATCGGTATGAGCTTAGCCCCAACTGCCATTAATGAAGCCCTTTACAATTCCAATGGGGAATATTCTCTCGTTTACGGAAGCATTGCTCTTGTTACTCTTGCCGTTGCCGTTATTGCAACAATCTTCCTCAAGGGATTTTTTAACACCCTTTCCATTCTGATTGGTCTTGTAGGCGGTTACCTCTTTACACTCATTATGGGACTTTTCATTCCTGCCTACCACATCATTGACTTTACTCCCGTACATGAAGCAAAGTGGTTTGGTCTTCCCTTCCTGCAGACAAATGAAGCCGGTCATTATTTCTGGATGGCTCCAAAATTCAATCTGGTTGCAATCCTTACTTTTGTGATTGTTTCAATTTCTACAATCTGCGAGCACTTGGGCGATGTTCTTACCACAAGTAAAGTTGTAGGTAAAAACTTTTATGAAGATCCCGGACTTCACCGCACTCTTCTTGGTGACGGTGTTGCAACTGCCTGGGCTGCCCTCTGGGGTGGACCGCCAAACACAACTTACGGAGAAAACATTGGTGTAATGGCAATTACAAAAGTGTATTCTGTCTGGGTTATCGGTGGTGCTGCAGTTATTGCACTGGTTTTAAGTTTCTGCCAGAAATTCGGCGCCCTTATTTCAACTATTCCGACCCCTGTTCTTGGCGGCATCTGTACACTCCTTTACGGACTTATTGCTTCAAGCGGTCTTCGTACAATTGTGGAAAGCGGAATTGACTACCAGGACAAGAGGAACCTTACCATTTCTTCAATCATTCTTGTGATTGGAATTGGCGGTGGTCTCCTTCAGTTTAACGTTGGAAAGGACTTTACCTTCAGCCTTGGTTCTGTAGCACTTGCAACAGTAGTGGGAATCATCCTGAACCTTGTTCTTCCTGCCGACAAAAAAAATGCTGAATAAAACTTTTGTAAATTAGATTAGTTTGCAAAAAAAAAGGGGGCTGTTCCTTAAGTGAAGTGCAATACATGCTCTTCATTCAAGGCAGCCCCTTTTGTTTTTTTTCTAAAAACAATTATGCGTTGATTAAGCGCCAGATGTGTCCCTTAAAGAGAAGCATGATAAAATCAACAACCCAGATAAGGTTCCATCCCAAAAGAAGGCGCACTAATGCTGCAACAATTTTTCCGTCCATAATGCGCTGGATGATTCCAAG
>JAEEKM010000261.1 GCA_016282455.1 Treponema sp.
CAGTATTCACATTCGACCCTGAAGGTGGTACTTACTTCCATAACTGGGATAACAACGAAACAGAAAGTGCTTTGTTTGCATGTTCCCTCACAGGACTTTACAAATTCTTTGCTGATGAAACAGACCTTCTTCCTTACAAGGATAACAAGGGAACTGTAACACAGCGTAATGACGGTACCTGGGCACGCGGTGATGACTGGGTAGCTTACAATAACATGCCGCTTCAGAGAAACCTCTGGAGAGTTGGAGCAAGAATTGTTACAAACCCAACAAATAATTTGAGAATTATTACAACCTTGAATGCTGGTCATCTTGCACCTTCAGTTACTTATTACGGAGATCCAAACAATATCACTTTCTACGGTGGTTCTCTTGCACTCCGTTACAAGCACCTGATTACAAGCGCAAGTGCAACAATCAACGGCTGGGGTCCGGAAGGATGGATGAGCGAACAGAACTGGACATATCCTCTCCAGTACAGCTTTGACATTGCTTACGGCTTCAAAAAGCCTTCATTCCTTGATACTAAAAACCGCATTGGTTTGAAGGTTCTTGGAACTAACTTTGGTAAGTACAGCCAGGACTCTTACGGAGCTCTCCCTGCCGCTTACCACAAAACAGCAACTGCATCTCTTGATGGAGCAAAATATATGGAAGTTACAGCATATCTTAATGTTGGACTTTAGTTAAAAACTTAAGGGACTGCCTAATATGTTATGTCATCCCGAACTTGTTTCGGGATCTCAGTACTACATATAGTGTAGATGCTGAATCAAGTTCAGCATGACGTTCTAATTAGACAGACCCAAAATTAGGAGATAATTTATGAAAGTAATGAAAAAAATTATGACAGCGGCTCTGGTTGCTATGACTGCAGTAGCATTCTTTTCATGCACTATGGATGCAGAAAGCAATGACGGATCTCATGCAGGTGAACGCCTTGACAAGGGGTATGAAGAGCCTCCAAAGCAAGTTACTGGAGGAGAGGATGAAATGCCTTTGTTTACAGGTTGTTTTATTTGGAGTGAGGGTGGGCCTCAGGCTATATCTTTGTCTTTTGACGATAGTAACATATCTGCTTGTGCACCTAATGGTTGCGGTGCCTGGGGTGGATTCGGTCTTGGGCGTATTAATCAGGAAGGAACTGTATTTATTGCATCCTCTGATTTGTCTACACTTGCAAGCGTAGAGTTTGATGTTGTTGCAGGAGTTAATGCAACTTGTGCAATTCAGTTTGGTGATAAAGGTTCTGAACAGGATCTTACTGTAACAACAACTCCTCAGCATAAAGTTTATAATGTCAGCGGTCTTGGCCAGTCAAATTATATTGTTATGTTCCAGAATATTAATGTATTTAATTCAGAAGCTAAGAAACTTCAGATTACTAACCTTGTATTCAAAGATGCAACAGGTAAAGTTATTACAACTTTTGCAACTGGTGATGTTATTCCTGAAAAATAATTAAAAATAAAAATAAATTAAGAATCACTTTTACCGCACCTTCCGGGTCTTCCTCCTTTTCCCGGAAGGTGTTTTTTTTGCCCGAAAATCAGACACTATTCTAAACTTTAACCGTCTAGTCTTTTTGTATCCCTTATTTATACTTTAGGTATGAAGCCTTTAAAATTTTTAGTTAAGAATTATAAAAAAATGTTTGCGCTAACATTAGCATTGTCAGCTGTTTTTGCAGGCTTTTCACTTCCTGCAAAACGAGGGCTCTGCTATAACGACCTTAATTCAGCAGAACTTTCTCAGCTTAAAAAGAGCGGAGTAAGATGGGGTTATAACTGGGCAGGCTCAGAAGAAAATCCGGAAATTGGAGGAGACGACTTTGCCTTTATGCCAATGATATGGGGCGGTGGAAAGGATTTTGAAGAAATGTATGAGCGTGCCGAAAAATATCTTGCAAGCCATCCTGAAGCAGAATTCCTTCTTGGTTTTAATGAACCTATGATGAAAAATCAGTATGGAGGCTGTGACTTGACTCCTGGCGAAGCTGCAGTTTTGTGGGTTCGTCTTGAAAATCTGGCAGAAAAATACAAGGTAGCTCTGGTTTCTCCGGCACTTACCTGGGGTTTTGAGCCTCTTACAGGTGATGGAAAAATTTACGGAGCACCGGAAGAATGGATGAATGCCTGGTTTTCTGAATTCGAAACTCTTTACGGCCGCAAGCCCCGTTTTGATTACCTGGCCCTTCACAGCTATATGGACTATCCGAGTGCTGTAGTCTGGTTCTGCAATCACTATTCAGAATATTTCCAGAAACCGGTTCTTCTTACCGAATTCTGCGCCTGGGATTCAGATCAGAATCAGACTCCCCACAAAAGTCTGCAGGGGCAGATTTCTTCCATGACTCAAAAGCTTGAAGCCCTGGAAGCAAACGAAAATGTTGCAGGTTATGCCTGGTTTATGAGTCACGCTGCAGTTGATAAAGTTCCTTTTAATTCAATTTTTAAGGAAAAGGGAGCAGACGGAGCACTGACTGAACTTGGAAAAATCTATCTTACTCAGTGCAGTCTGGATAAAAACCGCAGGTTTACTGCGGGAGAAGTAATTCCTGCTTACTGCTACGTTTCATCAAGCAACTACAACACCACTGTGGGCGAAAAAGGTGAGGACGGAGTGCGTTTTAATACGCCGCTCGGACTTGCCCTCAATACAGATAAAAAAACAGAAAAAACAATAGCACTTGAAATCGGAGATTTTACTTCCCGTCGTTTTGCAGATTATCAGGTTCGTATTGAAGAAACAAAAAGTTACAGGCTGACTCTACGCTATCAGGCTGATAAGGAACAGCAGTTCTTCGTAAGTGCTGACGGAAAAGAAATTCTTCATTCTGTTCTGGCTCCTGCCGGAAAATGGAAGGAAGCAGCTTTTACACTTCAGCTGGAAGAAGGAGAGCATATCATTCAGCTTAAAAGTCTTGGAAATGCAAAAAACGTAAAAATTGTAAGTTTTTCGCTCAAGTAAACAAATTTAAAAAGGGGCTGTCTA